>CAJQOR010000056.1 GCA_905479965.1 uncultured Rhizobiaceae group bacterium
GTATTTCTGGACACATGCATGGTGCCACATTAATTGACGCATCCGATCATGTTTTGAGACCATGTATCTTATGGAATGATACGCGCTCATCATCCGAAGCAAGAGCCTTTGACGAGAACCCACTCTTTCGAAAACTCTCAGGCAATATCGTTTTCCCGGGCTTTACTGCACCTAAGCTTGCCTGGGTTAAAAACTTTGAGCCTGATATTTTTGATAAAACTGCGAAAGTATTATTGCCTAAAGACTTTTTGCGCCTTTGGCTCACCGGGGAACATGTGTCTGAAATGTCAGATGCTGCGGGCACATCATGGCTTGATGTTGAAAAACGTGATTGGTCAAGTGAGTTGCTTGATGCATCGGGTATGTCAATTGATCAGATGCCAAGTCTGGTTGAGGGTAGTCAAGCCTCTGGCGAATTGAGATCAGAACTAGCATCAGAGTTCGGCATGCCAAAAGGTGTTATCGTTGCAGGTGGAGCCGGCGATAATGCAGCGTCTGCTTGCGGCATTGGCGCAACGGGCGAAGGTGAAGCGTTTGTATCTTTGGGCACATCAGGCGTGTTGTTTGCCGCCAATAATTCTTATCGTCCTGATCCTGAAAGCGCTGTGCATACCTTCTGCCACGCAATCCCAGCGATGTGGCACCAGATGGGCGTGATATTGTCCGCAACAGATAGTTTGAATTGGTTATCTAACATTACGGGGCAAAAACCGTCTGAACTGACAGCGGCGCTTGGATCTGATGTTAAATCACCCAATGCTGTTAAATTTCTTCCCTATCTCTCTGGTGAACGAACACCACATAATGATAGCAAAATCCGTGGTTCATTTTCCAATATTGATATTGCAAGCACACCTGAAGATCTGACCCAATCAGTGATCGAAGGTGTAAGCTTTGCACTTCGCGATAACTTGGAAGCTTTGCGCCAAGCGGGAACTGAGCTTGATCGGATCATTGCAGTTGGTGGTGGCTCGCGCTCAAATTATTGGCTTAGCCTTTTAGCGACCATATTGGGCAAGCCTATCGATCTGCCTGAACAAGGTGATTTTGGTGCAGCATTTGGCGCTGCACGCTTAGCGCAAGCATCTGTTTCAAAAACCCCAATTGAACAGATTATGTCTTTGCCAAAAACAGCAAAAAGTTTTGAACCAAATTTAAGTATGAGCCAGGAATTTGATGACGCCTATCAACAATATCGCGCGTTATATCCTGCAATAAGAGGAGTATACTTATGAAAACAGATTTCTTTTCAGGGATCGAGAAAATAAAATATGAAGGGCTGGCAAGCACCAACCCAATGGCTTTTCGTCACTACAATCCCGATGAGATGGTCATGGGCAAACGCATGGAAGATCATTTGCGTTTTGCTGTCGCTTATTGGCACTCCTTTGCATGGGAAGGTGGCGATCCATTTGGTGGCCGCACGTTTGACAGACCTTGGTATCCACCAGATGAAATGGGCAATGCTAAACTGAAAGCTGATGTGGCTTTCGACATGTTCGAAATTCTAGGTGCGCCATACTATTGCTTCCATGACGCAGATGTTCGCCCTGAAGGCAGTAACTTTGCGGAAAGCAAACGCAACCTTGAAGAAATCGTTGCTATTTTTGAACAAAAACAAGCTGAAACAGGCATGAAACTATTGTGGGGTACAGCAAATCTGTTCTCACACAAACGATTTATGTCAGGTGCAAGCACAAACCCTGATCCGGATGTGTTTGCTTATTCAGCAGCTACAATTAAGTCGTGCATGGATGCGACGCACAAATTGGGCGGTGAGAATTATGTCCTCTGGGGTGGTCGCGAGGGCTATGAAACACTGCTCAATACTGATCTTGGCAAAGAAGATGCGCAAATGGGCCGCATGCTCAACATGGTTGTTGAGTATAAGCACCAAATCGGCTTCAAAGGCACCATCCTTGTTGAGCCTAAACCACAAGAGCCAAGCAAACATCAGTACGATTATGATGCAGCGACATGTTACGGTTTTTTAAAACGTCACGGTTTGGAAAATGAAGTGAAGCTTAATCTTGAGCAAGGACATGCAATCCTTGCAGGCCATAGCTTTGAGCATGAAATTGCAACAGCTACCAGTCTTGGGATTCTGGGTTCAATTGATATGAACCGGAATGATTACCAATCCGGTTGGGATACCGATCAATTCCCAAATAATGTTCCTGAAGTCGCGCTTGCTTATTACCACATTTTAAAAGATGGCGGACTTAAGACCGGGGGTACAAACTTTGATGCTAAAGTGCGTCGCCAATCAACTGATGCTGAAGATCTTTTGCATGGACATATCGGTGGTATGGATATTTGTGCACGCGGCATAAAAGCAGCAGCTGCGATGATTGAAGATGGAACGCTCGATAACTTTGTTGATGATCGCTATGCCGGTTGGCAAAGTGAAGAGGCTCAAAAAATGCTCAATGGCGAATATGGGCTTGAAGAAATTTCAAACTATGTTGCGCAAGCGGATGTGAACCCTGAGCCAATTTCAGGACGGCAAGAGTATCTTGAAAATGTCATCAATCGCTTTGTCTAAAAGTTAAATTGATAAAATCCTCCCTGTGAATACATTTTGTATTCGAAACTGAGCGCCAATCTGATTGGCGCTCTTTTTTATCTACCCATTACAATTTGCACTTGGACACCCTAAATGTACGATACTGGAATAATTCGTATTTTAGAGATCAAAGTATGCCCCACAAATATAGCCCGTCCACACAACATCTGAATCTAGGGAATGCGTTTTTTGACCCGGTGGAAGCTGCAGATTTTCCAGAAACTATCTTGCGATATCGCAACCAAATAGCTTCCGAAACCGTGGGGCTTGAAAATCTTTCACAAGCGGAGTGGCTCTCGCACTTTGGGCGTTTCAACGCGCTGCCCGACAATTTGCCTGAACCTTTAGCATTGCGATATCACGGTCATCAATTTCGAAACTATAATCCTGAACTGGGTGACGGGCGCGGGTTTTTGTTTGCACAGTTATTGGACAATAAAGATCGTCTTTTGGATTTGGGCACCAAAGGATCGGGACAAACACCTTGGTCGCGTGCAGGTGACGGGCGATTAACGTTAAAGGGTGGTGTTCGCGAAGTCCTTGCCACAGAGCTATTGACCGCTCTTGGGGTTAACACATCAAAGAGCTTTAGCCTCATTGAAACAGGTGAGCGACTTTATCGCAATGATGAGCCTTCGCCTGCGCGATCAAGCGTTCTTGTTCGGCTTAATCACAGCCATATTCGCATTGGTACTTTCCAGCGACTTTTATATCTTGAAGACCACAAGAGTATCGAGAAATTGGTCAATTACTCGATTGAAAACTATTGGCCAGACGCAAAACAGTCGGAAAATCCGGTACTTGCATTTTATAAACTCGTGGTGAATGCTGTTGCAAAAATGGGCGCACAATGGTTTGTCGCCGGATTTGTGCACGGGGTGCTCAACACCGATAATATTACAATTACAGGTGAAAGCTTTGACTACGGACCTTGGCGGTTTTTACCAAATCTAGATCCGGATTTTACCGCAGCATATTTTGACCATTCGGGTCTTTATGCCTTTGGACGACAACCCGATGCATTGCAATGGAACTTGGCGCGATTGGCAGAATGCTTGATCCCGTTTTGCGATATTGATGAGCTTAAATCTGCGATAGAGAGTTATTCTGCAATCTTTGAAGCTGAGCTGCAAACACTCACGCTCAAACGTCTTGGATTAAAAGAGCCGACTTCTGAAACGCACCCTCTGGTCGCTTTGCTTTATAAAACCCTGCGCGATAGTGATGCATTGTTTGAGCAGGCGTTTTTTGATTTGGCAGGTGGTGCTATTGAGGACCGACTTACAAATAGCCCCAATGCGGAATCCTATAAATCCGCCGATATGAGTGTGCTGATTACACACATCAGAAAATGCGAAACTGTATCAGGTGCAAAAGCATTTCTTAATAACCAAATTACCAATCCAGGTGCAAAAGCACCAACCTTGTTGATTGATGAGGTTGAAGCGATCTGGTCCGATATTGCAGATAAAGACGATTGGGCAGCTTTTGAGACAAAGATCAGCAAAATTAGAGAATATGGTACGCTAAATTCGCTTCTATGGGACTAACAATTATTGCTAAAAAGTCAGGGAAGAACCTCGGGGTAAAATACCCAATGTTTCAAGATATATGCATGTATCTTTTGCGTTTTGTGCTTTGCCAAAGAGATAGCCTTGCCCATATGCACAGCCCATTTCGCGAAGCATATCAGCCAGTTCTTCAGTTTCTATACCCTCAGCCACCGCTAACAGATCCAACCCGTAACACATCGTCAAGATCGCTTTAACAATATGTTCTGTTGGGCGATCATCTGTGATTTTACTCACGAAGGCGCGGTCAATTTTAACCTTATCAAACGCGAAATCCCGCAAGCGACCAAGACTTGATTGTCCGGTTCCGAAATCATCTAGTGATATGCCAATGCCGGCTGCGCGCAATTCATTCATAATCATGTTGGCGGTTTCGGGATCGCTCATCATTGCCGTTTCAGTGATTTCCATTTCAACTGCGCGCGCATCGATGCCTGAGCGATGTAGTATCTGAATAATCGAGGCTGCAGTGCTTGGATCAACAAGTTGCGCAGAAGATAGATTAAACGATAAGAACATGCCTTCCGGCCAAGTTTGAGCAACCTTAACTGCTTTTTTCAACAAAACTTCGGTTAAGCTGTCTATAAACCCGCGCTCTTCTGCCAAAGGGATAAAAGCACCGGGGGAAACAAAACCAAGTTCGCGATCAGTCCAACGTGCTAAACCTTCAAACCCAACAGGGATATTGGTTGATAAATCGATGATCGGCTGGAAATGAACCTCAACTTCATCTGCTGTGATTGCGCGGCGTAATGCCTGTTCAATCTGTGTCCCACGTTTGATCTGATCAGCAATTTCTTCTGAGTAGACGCTAATTTGATTGCGCCCGCGACGCTTTGAGCGATAAAGCGCAGTGTCTGCACTTTCGAGCAATGCATTTTCATCTTCACCGGCAAAAGGATAGATCGAAAAACCGAAAGAAGATGACAAGCGCACATTGCGATCACCCAAATCATATGGCGCGGAACATACTTCTGCTAAAACTTTGCCAAGTTTTGTGGCGTTGTCTTTGTCGAAAACCAAAGGTAGCAAAAAGCCAAATTCATCACCGTTAAGACGCGCACAAGTGGCGCCTTCTGGAAGGCAACTCTTTAAGCGATGCGCAATTTGGCTCAAAATCTCATCACCAGCAGCATGTCCGAATAAATCATTGATCGGCTTAAACCCGTCAATATTCATAATGCCGACTGTAAATGGTGCAGGGTCCATGGCGCGTTCGTCGACAAGACGAAGAATTTTATCGATCAGACGTCGACGATTACCCAAACCTGTCAATGGGTCGGTAAACCGAGACAAATCTTCCGCTATATCGTTTGATCTTGTGGACGCCAAATCCATTTAATCAGAAACCCCAGTTCCACATTTAATTACTAATGTTTTCGTTCGTGGGACTATGATTACGGGACAATTGTTAATTTTATACTATCAGTTGGCCCACAGATTAAGGAAAAAAATCTCAATATTTGTCGTTTTTCGCCACATAAATAACGCGTAAATCATTTACATTGGTGAGTGTTGGACCTGTCTTATATAGATCACCTATAGCCTGAAATAACGTATAAGAATCGTGGTTAGCAAGCATCTCTTCTGCGCTAAAATTTGCTGATTTTGCGCGTGCCAGTGTATCTGGTGTTATAATCGCACCTGCTACATCTTCGCTGCCATCAATACCATCAGTATCACATGCAAGCGCATAAATATGCTCAGCGCCATTGAGCGCAACAGCTAGCGATAGGATATATTCGCAGTTCCGCCCACCTTTACCACCTTCACCTTGGATCGTAACCGTTGTCTCTCCACCAGAGATGATCGCGATAGGCTTATCGTCATCCTTCATATTCGCTTGATATTGCAGCGCCAATTTTGCCTGCTCTTGGCCAACTTCTTTTGCTTCACCCTCAATATCAGCACCAAGATTAATAACATTAAACCCCAGACTTTCAGCTTTCTCGCAAACTGAATTGACCATATCAAGAGGTTTTGCAACCATCACGACTTCAGATTTATTAAATATCTCATCGCCAGGTTTGGGAGTTTCGCTTAACGAACTTTGTAAGTGAGTACGAACATGTTCAGCGATAGAAATACCGTATCGATCGATGATCTGTAATGCCTGCTCGCTAGTACTTTCATCAGGAACGGTTGGCCCCGATGCAATGACCGATGGATTATCTCCTGGAACATCAGATATCGCCATTGTAAGTATTTTGGCTGGATATGCAGCTTTTGCCAATCGTCCGCCTTTAATGGCGGATAAATGTTTGCGCACAATATTCATCTCGCCAATCGGAGCACCCGATGCCAATAGCGCTTTGTTAATCGCTTTCTTGTCATCAAATGTTAGGCCATTAGCGGCTAAACCAAGCAAAGCCGAACCGCCACCTGATATCAAACACAAAAGCAGATCATCTTCTTCAAGTGTGTTCGCAATCTCCAACAGTCTTTTTGCAGCAATTTCACCACGATTATCAGGTACAGGATGTGCAGCTTCGATCACTTCAATTGATTGGCATTGCTTACCGTGCCCGTAGCGTGTGACCGCAATTCCTTCAAGACCATCGCCCCATGTTTGCTCAACAGCATGCGCCATGGAAGCAGCAGCCTTACCTGCAGAAATTACCAGAACACGACCTTTGGGTTTTTGCGGTAAATGGGGTGGAACACAGTTGATAGGATCTGCAACACCAAGGCCATGATGGAATAAAGACTTAAGTTCAGCGATAATTTTATCACAGGAGGACATCGATTATGGCCTTTCTTGCAAAATATGATGCAAATAATGTGAAGTGTATTCGAAAAATGAGCGAAACCTCTTTTCTCATTTATTCGAATCCATGACAATAGATCCATGACCATAAAACGCTTATCAGACACACTTGTTAATCAAATTGCCGCCGGAGAAGTTGTAGAACGACCTGCAAGTGTGGTCAAAGAACTCATCGAAAACTCAATTGATGCGGGCGCGAGCCGGATTGAGGTCGCAACAGCGTCAGGCGGTAAAGCACTTTTGCGCGTCATTGATAATGGCTGTGGGATGGGTAAGGATGAATTACGCCTAGCCATCGAACGGCATTGTACATCTAAAATTGATGATCGACTGGATGATATCAGTTCTTTAGGATTTCGAGGCGAAGCTTTGCCATCTATTGGCTCGGTATCCAAACTCAATATCAGAAGCCGACTAGCAGATGCTGAGATTGGTTATGAGATTTCAGTTAATGGCGGCTTAGTATCACAGGTTCGTCCAAAAGCCACTAACCCTGGCACGCTCATTGAAGTTCGCGATCTGTTTTTTGCAACACCTGCACGACTAAAATTCATGAAAAGCGACCGCGCTGAAAATACCGCTATAGCAGATGTGATCAAGCGAATTGCAATTGCGTTTCCTCACATTCATTTTTCACTTTCCGGTCCCGATCGCTCTAGTATTGAGTTTAATTCAACTGGTGAGGATCAACTGGCAAGAATTTCGCAAGTTCTGGGCCGCGACTTTGCCGATAACACAATTGAAATTGATGCAGTGCGCGAGACGATATCACTTGGGGGATATATCGGAGTTCCAACCTTTAATCGCGGCAACTCCCTTCACCAATTTGCCTATGTAAATGGCCGCCCCATTCAAGATAAAATGGTGCTCTCTGCACTACGCGCGGCTTACTCAGATCGGCTACCAAAAGGGCGATACCCTGTCGCAGCCTTATTCATTTCGCTTGATCCAGCACTTGTTGATGTCAATGTGCATCCCGCAAAAGCTGATGTCAGATTTCGAGATCCACAAATGGTGCGTGGCTTAATCATAGGCGCAATTCGACAATCATTGGGAATATCTGGTGACCGGTCATCGAGTATCGCAGCCAGCGATATGATAAATGCATTTCGCGTTGAAGATCCCACACCACCGAGTGCAAATTGGCCACAACGTGATTTTGCCACCCAGCAAACAACAGATTGGACTTCTGAGCGTTCGCCGTCACGGCCTTTAAATGATGGCTTTGGAGAAGCACCACAATCTACATTTATCGCAACCGAAGCACCTTCGGCGAGATTAGAGACCGCAGAAGCAGAGCCAGACCATATACAAAAGCGATTAGGCGCTGCGCGAGCGCAAATTCATGAAAATTATATTTTATCGCAAACTGAATCTGGAATGATTATTGTTGATCAACATGCCGCCCACGAACGCATTGTTTATGAACGCATGAAAAAGTCTCTATTCTCCAACGAGATTGCCGCTCAAACCTTACTGATTCCAGAAATTGTTGATTTCAGCGAAGATGAGTGTGATCGATTAATGCAATTTAACGAAGACTTTTCAAAGCTAGGTCTTACGATTGAACGATTTGGCCCGGGCGCAATTGCTGTTCGAGAAACACCTGCAATCCTTGGTGAAACGGATGCAGTCGCATTATTAAGGCAGCTTAGCGATGAAATTGCTGAATGGGATGACGCATCTGGTTTGTCACAAAAATTAGAAGCTGTGGCATCAACAATGGCATGCCATGGCTCAGTTCGTTCAGGGCGAAGAATGCAAGCAGATGAAATGAACGCACTGTTGCGGCAGATGGAAAACACCCCAGGTTCAGGCCAATGCAACCACGGGCGCCCCACCTATATTGAACTTGGACTTGAGGAAATAGAAAAACTATTTTCGCGGAGATAATACTGTCTCTCCACCGTTGCTCCAATCTTAAGATGCAATAAAACATTGCAATGCAGCTTGATGGCTATTATCAAAGACGAAATGCTGTTGGGTTAGTAAAATTGATGGCGTGGCAATATCGATTGGAACTAAGGAACAAACATGAATAGGTTTGATGGTGCTGCACCTGCAAAAATCCGCTACCTTGATGCTGATTTTCAGATCATCGTCCAGGGTAGTTATGTTTTATGCGCTGTAACAGGCCAAAGAATTCCAATTGATGAGTTAAAATATTGGAACGTTGCGCGACAAGAAGCATATGTCGATGCAGATGCGTCTTACACCGCTGAACTTCAAAACATGCCGCATTAGCTTTAGAACTATTTGTTTTTCAAACGACGCTTTTTATAGTTCTCTATCGTGCGTTTGATCAGCAGTTTGCTGGTTCCAAAATCATCAAATGCCATATTGATGTCCAAAACCTTCACACGTTCTGCCAAATCCTTAGATAGCCCCAAACCAGACTTAATACGGACAAAATCCTTAGCAGTCGTGACCAATTTCAGGTTATTTTTGTCAGCTAATTCAAGCAGTTCTTTAATATCATCATCGCCATAATAGTGATGATCTGGATAAGACTTCTTGATCTCAACATTTGCCCCACAGTCTTTGAGCGATGTGAAAAATTTCTCCGTATTGCCGATGCCTGCAAAAGCCAAACAAGATAGACCTGCAAAATTTTGTTTCCCGGTCGGTTTTAATAATGCTGGGTAAACAGGCTTTGCAGAACGCGCAGCAATGCGAATGAGCTGGTCAGCGGCAGTCCCGTCACCAACAATT
>CAJQOR010000057.1 GCA_905479965.1 uncultured Rhizobiaceae group bacterium
CTCATAAAATGTTTGCCATCCATTACGTTAAACTCAACTTCTAGCACTCCCGCATTGGCAAAATTTAAAGTTGCTTTAAAGCTTGTGTCTTTTTCTAACGGGGCTTCTAGTGCCATAAACATGATATGAAATCCGCCTGGCATTAGCGTCACTGTTGCGCCGGGTTTAATAACGATGCCCTGATCCAATCGACGCATTTTCATCACATCCCCTTGCATTTTCATCTCATGGATCTGCAACTCACCGGCAACATCGGTTTCACCTGTTATGAGCGTGTCCGGCGCTGTGCCATTATTTGTAATTGAGAGATAGCCGCCGCCCACTTTTGCCCCAGGCACAGTCGCGCGGGCTGTCACATTTTCAATCACCAAATCGCCCAGCATGTACATCGCCCCGATTGGTTGGGCGCCATGTTTCATGTCGTTTACGCTCTGAGTTTGCGCAAATGCTCGCGGTGTATCCAATACAACGCGCACCGCTACTGCTCCGACTGCAAGGATAATGGCAAATGCAGTAACGAGGATTTTCATGTTCATTCAAGCGCTCCGATAAAAGTGTGAAACCAATCTAATGCGCAAAACTGGAGTTAGAAGATGACAATTTGTCACCGTGTATTTACCAAGCAAGCAAACTGACAAATTTGCGTGCATGAGATTGTTGGTGTTTATTATGCCCTATATATGATCAATAATAGGGGCAAATTATGAAAATCATCCAAAAAACTTTAATGTCATGTGTGTTATTTTTCGCGACCACAATCGCGCATGCTGGAACTGGTTCTGAGGGTTATTTCACAATTTATAACAACACAGACAATAATGTTCTGGTCGGTTTTTACACCAATGACGGCTCAGGTTGGAGTGAAAACTGGTTGAGTGATAATTCTGTAATTGGACCTGGCGACGGAACCGAAGTTGAATTTATTTCAGACACAGGTGAATGCGGACAAACTTTCGCTGTAGGTTGGTTAACCAATGATGGTGGTGAAACGATCGATGATCCAATCGATATAGATATTTGTGATGCATCCAATGTCTATTTAGACGATAATGAAATTTACTATGATTAAGCGTTAGAACGTTCGGAGTTGCGTGCGATGAAAGCACTAAGCTTGTTGCGCATGATCAACAGACGATGATCATTATTGTAATCTTCCAGCTGGTCAAGCGACACCCATTTTAAGTCGTTGGATTCATCTGAGATATCAAGTGGCTCACGCTCGTCCGCTTCAAACAAATATCGAATGTCATAATGAAGATGGCTGGGCACGCCTTTGTGTTCCGGTATGGGATGAATATCAATGTCTAATATCGTCTTACTCACAGGATCAATTCGGTTCAGCCCACTTTCTTCATAAGCCTCTTTGTAGGCATTAAAAAACGGGTCTTTAATACCATCACAATGACCACCCAATTGAAGCCATTTTCCCAGTTTTGCATGATGGGTGAGCAAAACTTTATCTCGTTTCAAACTGATCAAAAAAACCGACGCGGTCACGTGACCGATAAGCAGTTTTTTGGAAAATGCTAATTCTTCTTCAGTTATAAGCTTGCAAGTTCGGTCCATCATATCCCGATCGCGCGCATTGCTTATATAGTAAGGGCCGGAATAGGGGACATTTTTGATCATAATCAATGCCTTGAAGCTAATGTGTGAATCAATTTGTGAGATATAAGTTTTACGCATAAATCGCTGCATTGTCATTCTATTGCCCAGTATTGCCCCCAGTATTGCTCTGTATTGTCCGGTATTGCCGAGTATTATAAGACAATTGTCATTTATAGGCTTGTAGATAGTCTAAAATGGCCATATCAAGTTCTATTATGGACATGTCACCAAATATGGACCGACCCTTTCGCGTTGGGTTTTTGCTAGTTAATGGCTTTGCGCTCATGGCATATGCTGCAGCAAAAGAACCATTGCGATCAGCCAATAGCCTATCAGGCAAAGTGCTGTATGATATTCGTAATTTGCCGGCCATTGGCGCACAATCGGTAAGCTCAGATGGCGCGATTATAAAAGCTGATGCCTATCCGGGAGAACAAGTCGATTTTGATTTACTAATTGTGGTTGGTGGTGATATTTCAAATGACTATGACAACCCACGATTGTTGCAATGGTTGCGACACTTATCGAGGCGTAATGTGATGATTGGCGGCGTATCTGGCGGCCCGGTTATGCTTGCAAAAGCTGGTATCATGACGGAACGACGTATGACAGTTCATTGGCATTATGCGGATGTGGTCGCGCAAAATTCACCCGATATTTTGTTGGAAAAAGCGCTTTATGTTTTTGATCGTGACCGGTTAACCTGCGCGGGTGGACTGGCATCTGTTGATATGATGCATGCATTAATCTCTCATCACCATGGCGCATCATTTGCGCGCGAGGTTTCAGATTGGCTATTGCACACTGATATTCGCCCAGGCGAAAGCCCCCAACGTTCGGGATTGGTTGAACGATATGGTATCAATAATAGTGCCGTCATTACGGCAATCGAGGCTATGCAAAATAACTATGCAGAACCTTTAACACTTCGTCAGCTTGCAAAAGGCGTTAATCTAAGTGAGCGCCAGCTCAATCGACAGTTTCAACACAAGATGAATGTCAGCACTATGGCGTTTTACAAAGATTTGCGGCTCGACAAAGCTAATCATTTTTTAAGACAGACAACACTAACGATAACCGATATTGCGCTCGCGACTGGATATGCAAGTTCTGCACATTTTTCCCGTGCGTTTCGTGAGAAATTTAACCGTTCACCGTCTGATGTCAGACGAAATTTGTTAAAATGAGACTGTATCTAAAACTTTAACGATGTAATTAATTGTGGATATACCCGCACTGTTATAGTCCTGCTTAGAAACGGTAGTATACATATTTTGCAATGTATACATTGTTGAATTCAAAATAGAAATTGTAAATTAAAGCGTGGCTTTTTAGATGACACCAAGAAAAATAATCATAGACACCGATCCTGGGCAAGATGATGCGGTGGCCATATTAATGGCGTTGGC
>CAJQOR010000058.1 GCA_905479965.1 uncultured Rhizobiaceae group bacterium
TCATTCAGATCAATGGTCATCGTTTCAGTAAACGAGTTACCTATGCTATCGGTAGCCTGAATCGTAATTTCGTGTAAAGGCGCTGTTTCAAAGTCTAGATCAGCACCTTCTCTGACGCGAATTTCGTCGCCAACAATTTCAAAATAACCCGATGGATCGGACACAATTGCATAGGTGTGCGTATCACTATCGTTAGCATCAACTGTTGAAAGTGTCGCGATAACAGTGCCGCCGGATGCATTTTCGTCGACAGAGCTGTTTTCATAAACAATGTCGGTCGGTGCAACATTCACTTCGTCTGAGCCGCCTGGCGTAGTGGAGCCGCCACCTGACGAGGACGAACTTTGTTGATTTGCGTTAGAAGTATTTGAACCTTCTTCAAGTGCATTAAGCTCAGGAGCTAAAGGAGCGCCCGCACCCGATTGTACAGAATTTAGATCAACACCATCCAATGAGGGCGTATTTTGAACTTCGACATTGTTATCCGGGTTTGGTGTATTTTCAGAGGCAGGAGCGTTATCTGCAAAAGTATCTTGATCATTGGAGTTAGATTTCTGGCCAGTCGGCGCGTTGTTGCCCGGAGATTGCGAAGCCGGCGCATTGAGACCGCTTTCTAATGGTTGCTGATTTGCATGCTCTAGGCCAGCACCAATTTCTTCCTGGCTTGGCAGCACAATATCCATGCGTTCAATTGGCGTTTCGCCCCCAAGATCAAAATTGTCTGTATCAATTTTGTTTTTCTTAGCTGCACCTGCTTTTTCTGAACCTTGCTCAACCATAGACATACTAACTCCTGAAACTGTCGAATGATTAATTTAAATGTAAAAGTTTTCAAAAGGTTGAAAGGGGCGTTACAAGATCTACGAAATGCCATCATAGTTAACAAAATAACTCCAGATTTAAATCGGCGAATTTGCAAGATGACGCACATATAGAGCCAAACAGACTTACTATCATCTAAACCTTTTCAAAGGTATGGATGACAACGAACGCAAATGTATTAGTTGCCCATAATACTACATAATAACAAATTTTATGATTAATGCGCAAATACGACTGACAACTTAGCGCTCAGAGAAAGATGAGCTGAAGGATTTCAGAACCGGTTTGAGCATGTAACGCATGAGCGACTTCGAACCAGTTTTGATCTTCGCATCAACCACCATGCCAGCATGGAGATAACGCTTACTCTGATCTTCACCGATGAAGTTGTCTTTTAAATCAATCACAGCCTTGTAATAAGGTTCGCCTTTTTCAGTTAAGAATGTAGTTGGCGATAGAACTGCAATCTTACCAGTTGCTGTACCAAAAATACTTGGATCAAATGTAGAAATATTGACCTCAGCATTATCGCCTTCTTTAATGTGACCAATGTCATAAGGATCAACGCGAACTTCAGCAACGATTTGGCGTTCAGCTGGGACAACTCGAGCTATCAATTCACCTGAGCCAATCACTTCACCTTCAGCTTTTTGTACAACTTCCTGCACAATGCCATCGATAGGTGATTTGATAAATAACCTGTCAGCGCGATCTTGTTGTTTGTTAAGTTGCTCACGTGCTTGAGCAAGCTCAGATAAAATCTGTGCTTGTTCTTCACCAAGCAATTTCTTTTCCTGTGCCAACTTGCTTTCGATGACGCGACCAGCTTCTTCCAGCTGTAATTCGGCAACTTGTTGCTGGCCAAACGCGCTATCAATGCTCTGAGTAACGCGTTCTAAACTCGCTTTAGCATCCAGATATTCTTTGCGCGATACGTGTCCGGCTTTCAAAAGTGATTGCAAACTGTCGTGGCGTTCTTGCTCAATGGTCAACTGACGCTTTAAGCTTTTCACTTCACATTCGTAAGCATTGGCCTCAAGCCGCTTTAATGCTTTGCCAGTTTCAAGATTGGCGAGCTCTTTTTGTAAAAGCGCAGCGCGGGCATAATGCGCGACTTTCTCTTTTTCGTATAAATCGGGATATTGCTGCCCGATATTACCAAAATCAGGTTCTTCTTCGTTGGCTAAAGCTTCTAATGATTTTAAACGAAGCTCGAGAGATACGGCCTGAATTTCCACTTGCCCAAAATCAGCTTCGGTAGAAGTCGCATTGAGCAAAATAATTGTATCGCCTGCTTTAACTCTCTGGCCTTCTTTGACTAGAACAGCATCAACGATGCCACCTTCGCGGTGTTCGATAGAGGTCACATTTGCAGTTGGTATGATTTCGCCGTTGGCAAGCACTAATTCATCAATTGGGGCAAAGATCGACCAGACGATTGCCGCAATAAACAACAAGCACAAAAGATTAGCCCGCCTGCCCATCACGATGATTGTTTTGTCATCATCTAATTCAGCTGGCAGGATAAAGGAGTTTCCAGAAACTTCACTTTTCCTAATCTGCACTTTTGTTCAATCCCACTTGATAAATGATGCATTCATCGCACCTAAATACGTTGTAGCCATTTTGGGAAATCAGCAGGTAATTCAATTAACCCCAAAAATCACATGCTACTTTTAGTATTTCTACCAGAGGTATCGTTAATATTCAGCTAACTTTCGCTGTTTGTGCGGCATTTAATATTTTCGGAACCAGCTCATCTGGCGCTGAATCAGATATGTCCCCTGTAATATCTTGATCAGTTTAGTTAGCTTAGTTGAAAAAGGACTATCTTTGGCCCACAGTTAAGGTTTCAACAAGCACTCCAAGTTTTGCAAATCAACTTTTATTAATCTTTTTTTTGTCATGATACGGTTTTATGATGTAATTACCTACCAAATAGAATAGATTTTTTAACAATGACACAAAAATCAGCCGATCTTCCACAACACCCAAAAACTAATCCGGCATCAAATGCTATGGCGAAAGTGGCAGCTTTCATGCAGCGCATGAATATTGAATGCACCCCTGCAAACTTTGAATTACTTTTTGCAGTCGTCGGTGGCCAGAACGAAGAGCTTCGTTCTGAGTTTAGTAAACTTGATCGCAATATCCGTCAGCAAGATCTGGATATTCTTATCCGCAAACACATCCCGCACCATGTTGAAGATGATGTTGCATCTGAATCTATTGATACAGTTGGTGATGAGTTAAACAAATTTATGGACCTGGTTAAATCGGAAAGCTCATCGCTTGAGAAATTTGACAAGGTTTTACAGCAACAAACACAAACTCTTGCGAACCCAGAGAACGTTTCGCCGGAAAAGCTCAAAAGCACCATTTCAAATATTTCAGCTGCAACCGCACAGAAAATGGAAGAAGGTCGCAGGATCAAGGAAGCTGTCAGTGAACAAGTGCAGCGTCTTGACGTCGTTGCATCTGAGCTTAACAATTTCAAACAGCAAAAATTCACAGACCCTTTGACTGGCCTTCCTAACCGCCGTGCATTTAACAAAGAAATACTGGCGATCTATGCCAATGAGCAACCCAAAGCCTGCTCCATGGTTATGATCGAAATTGATGCCTTTGCACATGTTAAAAACAATCTTGGTCCCCTCATCGCTGACAAGTTTGTGGTTCATGTTGCCAACATTATTAAAGAATCTTGCTCAGCGAAAGACTATCTCGCACGTGCATCTGACACACAATTTGCTTTCATTTTTGATCGTATTTCTGAAAAGACTGTCGAAGGTCTAGTAAATAAAATCAGGCAGTCAGTTGCCAAAACACCTTTGATGAACGCGACAAATGGCAAACCTATTGGCAATGTTACCATTTCAGGTGGTATCTGTGATGCAAGCACCGCCTCTGGCACTGGCGATATTCTGGCAAAAACAGAAGCAGCTTTGGAACTTTCGAAGAAGAAAAAAGGCAATCAGATTACTCTTTACGAAGAGCGTAAGAGTGGTGACAGTAGCCTTGAACGCAATACATGGTCGCTTTATAATGAAACCGGCTAATTCTTATGCCGCAAAAATCTTCTGAGTTTATTTTTTGTCTCGCTATTAATTCGTTATTAACCATACAAGTTCATTTTCCATACCTTATCACTAGCATGATAATCCGAACGGCAGGCACCTGACTATTCACTAATTATATTCAGGTGCTTGCTATTTTTATTTGCACCACTGTTATTGCTGGAAGCAAGTGTTTAATTGATTTTAATCAATCAAAAATTATCGAAATTTTTTATCAGATTGGCCCTTCTATTCAGCCCATCGATAGCCGTGATGCACCGGGCGAGCCTGTCATGCTTCAGTTAATTAGGTTGTGCTTAACTGTGAAAATACAATCATAAATTACTTAAATCTTAACAAATAACTGCGAATTCTTGTAATTAAACCTGATACATTATTTTAACCGCCAAATGATTATTATGAATGAGTGATCGCTGCGAGTCCGTTTCAAGGCGCGTAGCAATTTTATAATTCATTATTTTTTAAGGTGTTAAGATGCTATTATCTCGTAAACTTCCTTTGGCTGCCGCGCTTATGACACTCATATCTGTCGGTGTGGCTAGCGTGGCTGCAATCTGGCTGGCTAGTATCAGCCTCGAAACTGCTGCATATGAAAAGCTTGATGCCGTTGCCGACGGGCGACGTGATCAGATTGAAATCTACTTGAAGAATATTGAAAAAGACCTGGTGGCAGTTTCTCAACGAGAAGATGTTGCTCAAGCCACAAACTTATTTGCTTCCGCTTGGTCCGAAATTGGCAAAGATCAAAAATCAGAGCTTCAAAAACGCTACATCAAGGATAATCCAAATCCGCTTGGCGAAAAACATCTGTTGAATAAAGCAAATGCAAATGATGCTTATGACGTGGTGCACGAAAAATACCACCCACGCTTCCGCGAACTATTAGAAGCGGGTGCATATTATGATATTTTCATCATTAGTCCTGAAGGTGACATAATTTATTCTGTTTTCAAAGAATTAGATTATGCCACAAACCTGAATTCAGGTGAGTGGAAAGATACAGATTTAGCCAAACTCTATAAGGATGTTATGAAAAGCGGAAATGCATCCGATGTTGTTTTCGAAGATTATCATCCTTATGGACCTTCCAACGGCGCAGCTGCTTCTTTTATCGGAAAAGTAATTGTTGAAAATGGGCAAAAAATTGGTGTTCTAGCATTCCAGATGCCAACTCAATCTATCGCTGATATTGTGCATAATAGAACTGGCCTTGGTGAGACAGGTGAAACACTCCTTCTGAACAAAGAAGGTTACCTAATAATAGATTCAAAGTTCAGCGAAACAGATGATAGTTTAAAAACTAAAATTGGCTACCCTGGTATTCAGAGTATTTCACATGATGAAATCACGAATGGTTTCATTGACACCTACCGTGATATGTATGCAGAGATAGCCTTAGTAAAAGTAGACTTTAATGACGCAAATTGGGTCGTCGCAGCCATTCTTGAACAAGACGAAGCTCTGGCAGGCATTACAACTATGCGCAACAGTGTGATCGTTGCCGCCTTGGTTCTTGTCTTGGGGACGCTTGCAATTGCATTATGGTTCTCACGGACAATAACAAAGCCAATTGATGGCTTAGTACACAATATGACCGAACTTGCGAATGGAAATACTGACATCAAATTAGCTGATAAAGCCAATGACACAGAGATTGGACGCATGGCTGCAGCGGTTGGTATCTTCCGAGATGCAGCTATTGAAAAAACGTCACTTGAAGAAAAGTCCGAGGCACTACGTCAAGAAAATGAAAACGAAGCTACAAAACGCTCGAACGAACGCGAACGCGAGGCACAAAAAATTCAATCTGCCGTTTCAGCGTTAGCACAAGGACTGGACCGTCTGGCAATTGGTGATCTTACAACTTCGATTGATAATAAATTTGACGGCGAGCTTGATTCTCTACGAGTTAATTTTAATAAGTCCGTTGCACAGCTTCGCAAAACACTTCAGCGTATTTCTCAGAGCACAGTGTCTATTGATGATAATTCAAGAGAAATGAAAATTGCTGCAGATGATTTAGCGCGTCGTACCGAGCAACAAGCGGCCTCACTTGAGCAGACTTCTGCCGCGCTTGAAGAAATCACATCAACAGTCAAAGAGGCATCAGACCAGACAAAAGACGCTGCAAAGATGGCAAATGCCGCTATGGAAGATACCAATAAATCAAGTGCAGTTGTGAATGATGCAGTCATGGCGATGGAGGGTATCGAAAGCGCGTCCTCTGAGATCGCAAATATAATCAATGTTATTGATGAAATTGCGTTCCAAACAAACCTTCTTGCGCTCAACGCAGGTGTAGAGGCAGCGCGTGCTGGTGAAGCGGGTAAAGGCTTTGCCGTGGTGGCACAGGAGGTTCGAGAGCTAGCTGGGCGTTCGGCAGAAGCTGCAAAGGACATCAAGGGCCTTATTGCTAAATCGACAACAGAAGTAAACAATGGTGTGAGCTTGGTTAAAGCCACTGGTGAGGCGCTTGCGTCTAT
>CAJQOR010000059.1 GCA_905479965.1 uncultured Rhizobiaceae group bacterium
TCAAGTGGTCAGAGTGGGCGCAAAACGTTTCTACACATTCTGACTAAAGTTAGATTATTGGCGGAGAATGGCATGGCATCTGCAGCCGAACAGCTCGCATCGAATTTAAATTTTTCTGCTTTTTCGAAAGCGGATGATCTGAAAAAGCGCATCTGGTTCACACTAGGGGCGCTTTTGGTTTATCGATTAGGCACGTATATTCCAATTCCTGGAATAAACCCTGAAGCATTTGCGCAAGCATTTGAACGTCAAAGCCAAGGTGTGCTTGGTTTGTTTAATATGTTTGTGGGTGGTGCTGCCGAGCGCATGGCGCTGTTTGCACTTGGCATTATGCCATATATTTCAGCTTCTATTATCATGCAGCTCATGACGTCCGTTGTGCCGTCATTAGAGCAGTTGAAAAAAGATGGTGAGCAAGGCCGTAAGGTTATCAATCAATATACCCGTTACGGTACAGTTCTATTGGCCACACTGCAGGCCTATGGCATCGCTGTGGGGCTTGAGTCCGGAGTAGGGGTTGTAACAGACCCTGGCACGTTCTTTAAGGTTTCTACGGTTATTACGCTTGTTGGTGGTACCATGTTCCTGATGTGGCTTGGTGAGCAGGTTACTGCCCGGGGTATCGGTAATGGTATTTCGCTTATTATCTTTGCCGGTATCGTTGCAGCGCTTCCATCCGCTATTGCCGGTACTTTAGAGCTTGGCCGTACAGGATCGCTTTCTACGTTCCTTATCATTGGTGTTATCGTTCTTGCGATTTCCCTGATTGCTTTGATCGTATTTGTTGAACGTGCGCAGCGTAAGTTGCTTATTCAATATCCTAAGCGTCAAGTTGGCACGAAAATGTTCCAGGGCGACAGCTCGCATTTGCCACTTAAGCTGAATACCGCGGGTGTTATCCCTGCGATCTTTGGTTCGTCGCTGCTTCTATTACCTGCGACATTAGCTGGGTTCTCAGATACATCAAACTTGCCTGACTGGGCAACTGCACTGTTGGCGTCACTTGGTCATGGTCAGCCAGCTTACATGATCTTTTACGCCGTTCTGATCGCATTCTTTGCTTTCTTCTATACAGCGATTGTATTTAACCCAAAAGATACAGCGGATAATCTAAAACGCCACGGCGGTTATATCCCAGGTATCAGACCGGGTGATCGTACTGCAGAATATATCGATCACGTTTTGACACGTATCACTGTGGTTGGTGCCATTTATCTCGTATTTGTATGTTTACTTCCAGAATTCCTAATCGCGCGTACCGGTGTTCCATTTTACCTAGGAGGAACTTCACTTCTCATTGTCGTGAGTGTAACTTTGGACACTGTTGCGCAAGTTCAAGGGCATTTATTTGCTCAGCAATATGAAGGCTTGATTAAAAAGTCGAAGCTTCGGGGAGGGAAGAAGCGTAGATGAGATTAATTCTGTTAGGACCGCCAGGCGCGGGAAAAGGGACACAAGCACACCGTCTTGTAGATAAGTATAGTATCCCACAATTATCAACTGGTGATATGTTACGTGCAGCTGTTGCAGCTGGCACAGAAACTGGCAAGCGCGCCAAAGACATTATGGATGCAGGTGGGCTTGTATCTGATGATATCGTCAATGCAATCATTTCAGATCGTATTGAGCAAGATGATTGTGTGAATGGATTTATTCTTGATGGCTATCCGCGCACGCTTCAACAAGCAGATGCAACGGAAGCATTATTGTCCAGCAAGGGTATGAAGCTTGATGCAGTAGTTGAACTCGCTGTTGATGACAGTGTCTTGGTTGAACGTATTTCCGGTCGTTATACTTGCGCAAATTGCGGTGCTGGTTATCACGATTTGAATTTGAAGCCGGCAAAAGATGGTGTTTGTGATAAGTGTGGAGGCACTGAGTTCAAACGTCGCCCTGATGATCGTGCTGAAACAGTCGTTGACCGTCTTCAAACATATTATAAAGAGACTGCACCATTGATTGGTTATTACTACGCAAAAGGGCTTCTTCGCTCTGTAGATGGTATGGCTGAGATTGATGATGTGACAAAAGAGATCGACGCTTTATTTGCTTAATTGCAATTATCGCGTCTTTTACAGTGGAAGAGCTTGACGAAGTACCGACTCATCCGCTAATACCCGCGCAACTCGCGAAATCAATGCGATCGGTGCGTTTCTCCAAAAAATGGAGATACGATGCTGGTCGTTTTTGCTCGTCGTAGATTGTAAAGTGTTGTTATTCATATTGAATAGCTTAATTTGAATGCCGAAATTATTCGGATAACTAGGAGATAAGACGTGGCCCGTATTGCTGGCGTCAACATTCCGACGAATAAGCGTGTGGTTATTGCCCTCACTTATATTCACGGAATTGGACCAAAATTTGCTCAAGAAATCGTCGAAAAGGTGGGTATTCCTGCTGAACGTCGTGTTAATCAGCTTTCCGATGCAGAAGTTCTGCAAATCCGTGAAGCAATCGATTCAGATTACCAAGTAGAAGGTGATCTTCGTCGCGAAGTTTCAATGAACATCAAGCGTCTTATGGACCTTGGTTGTTACCGTGGCCTACGTCATCGTCGTGGTCTGCCTGTTCGCGGTCAGCGTACAAGCACGAACGCACGTACACGTAAAGGTCCGGCAAAAGCTATCGCAGGTAAAAAGAAGTAATACCAATCTTGAAAACTCTAGACCTACAATACGGGTAGGGTAATCTAGGTTGGGTGTAGCCGCTGGCATTACGGCGGTGTTGATATCGAAGAAGGATATACAAAAAATGGCAAAAGATGCCGCACGCGTTCGTCGCAAGGAACGCAAGAATATCGCTACGGGTGTTGCCCACGTGAATTCTACATTTAATAACACAATGATCACAATTACTGACGCACAGGGCAATGCTATTGCTTGGTCATCTGCTGGTGCAAACGGTTTTAAAGGCTCACGTAAGTCTACACCATTTGCTGCGCAGATTGCTGCTGAAGATTGTGCGAAAAAAGCACAAGATCACGGTATGAAGTCTCTTGAAGTTGAAGTTTGCGGTCCAGGTTCTGGTCGTGAATCGGCTTTGCGTGCTTTGCAAGCTGCTGGTTTTACCATCACATCAATCCGTGATGTTACACCGATCCCGCACAATGGTTGTCGTCCACGTAAACAGCGTCGCGGTTAATCATTCATTGTCTGTTTGCTCAATTCGTTGAGCGAATGTCTTCTCACATAGCTGTCACGATTGGATGTGCAGCAATAGGAAGGTTTAAAATATGATCCAGAAAAATTGGCAAGAGCTTATTAAGCCAAACAAGGTTGAATTTGCTGTTTCAGGAGATCTAAAAGCGACATTGGTTGCGGAACCACTAGAACGTGGTTTTGGTTTGACACTTGGTAATGCTTTGCGTCGTGTCTTGTTGTCATCACTTCGTGGTGCAGCGGTTACAGCTTTGCAAATTGATGGTGTTTTGCACGAGTTTTCGTCAATCCCTGGCGTCCGTGAAGATGTGACTGATATCGTTTTGAATACGAAGGAAATCGCAATCCGCATGGAAGGTGATGAGCCGAAACGTATGGTTGTTCGCAAGCAGGGTCCTGCTGTTGTAACAGCTGGCGATATTCAAACTGTTGGTGACATTGAAATTCTAAACCCTGATCATCCGATTTGTACATTGGATGAGGGCGCAGAAATTCGTATGGAATTCACTGTTAAGAACGGTAAAGGTTATGTGCCTGCTTCTGCAAACCGTGCAGAAGATGCGCCAATTGGTCTTATCCCAGTTGATAGTCTTTATTCACCGGTTAAAAAGGTTTCTTATAAAGTTGAGAACACTCGTGAGGG
>CAJQOR010000060.1 GCA_905479965.1 uncultured Rhizobiaceae group bacterium
ATGGCCTTTGTGTGTGATGCGACAACAGCGGATCAAAAGCTTTTGCACTATTGGCTCGATATGTTTCATCGCCATATACATCACAATGACAGGAGAACCTTTTGCAACATTTTCCCAATCAATTGCATCAGGAACAATCCCGCCAGCATCATGCCCCGTTAAAAACGTCACATTATGGTTAGTGTCGCGGTGCGTAACGGGAATACCCGCATAAGCAAGGCCACCAATTCCAGCGGAAATACCAGGAACAATGCGAAACGAAACACCGTGCTGAACCAAAGTGAGCGCTTCTTCACCGCCACGTCCAAATACGAAAGGATCGCCACCTTTAAGACGCAGCACTTTTTTACCCTGTTTGGATAACTCAACCAACCGCAATGAAATATCGCGCTGTTTAGCAGATGGTTTACCTCCGCGTTTGCCAGCATATTCCAGCATCGCGCCTGATCGGGCCAAACTTAGACACTCTTTATTGACCAATGCATCATGAACAATAACGTCCGCTTGCGATAAAGCATTCACCGCATGCAGCGTTAAAAGACCGGGATCACCTGGTCCTGCCCCAACAAGCCAGACTTCGCCAGCTTTCATTTTTGGTAATTGTTTTTGCCAGTCCTGCATGTCTTCACATTCAAGTTTACATTATCATTCACATTCGCAACTCATCATATACCCTTTCCAAGCAGGGGAAAACAATGATAACGACATTGAAACAACAAATTATGCTAACTAGGCGACAATGGACGACGAAATTACAACAGACGCCGAAGAAGAAAAGGGTCTCCAACGCGGGTGGACCACCGGCGCTTGCGCAACTGCTGCAACAAAGGCTGCGTTGACGGCTTTAATCACCGGTGAATTTCCAGATCCTGTCGCGATTCTTTTGCCCAAGGGTGAAGTCCCTCATTTCCCACTTGCAATTGAAAGCTTGGGTGATGGCTATGCCATGGCAGGCATAATAAAAGATGCAGGCGATGATCCAGATGTCACCCATGGTGCAATGGTGATCGCTGGCGTTCGTCCATTACCACCCGGAAGTGGGATTAAATTCATGGCTGGCGATGGTGTTGGCATTGTGACCAAAGATGGGCTGCCGATTGAAAAAGGCGAAGCCGCAATCAATCCAGTTCCGCGCCAAATGATGAGCGACATTGTCACAGAAATTTGTACCGAATATGGTTTACCAGCCGATGTTGAAATTCGCATCTCTATTCCTGATGGTGAAGAGATTGCAAAGAAAACATGGAACCCTCGACTGGGGATTGTCGGCGGACTATCAATACTTGGCACAACGGGAATTGTGCACCCTTTTTCATGTTCGGCATGGATCCATTCTATCCATCGCGGTATCGACGTCGCGCGCGCTGAAGGACTTGATCATGTCATGGGAGCGACCGGATCAACTTCTGAAAAAACGACACAAGAAATGTATGATCTCCCCGAAATTGCCTGCCTAGACATGGGTGATTTTGCGGGTGGATTGCTTAAATATATTCGCAAGCATCCAGTGCCAAAACTCACCATCGCAGGCGGTATCGGAAAGATGGTAAAGCTTGCACAAGGTCATTTGGATCTACACTCTGCGCGCAGCCAAGTTGATATGAATTTCCTTGCAGATATTGCAATTGAATTGGGATTGAATCAAAACCTTAAAGATCAGATTCAAAATGCCAACACCGCATTAGAAGTCTATGAAATCACAAAAGAAAACAACATTGATATTATAACGAACATCGCTGAGAAAGCGCGTGAAACAGCTATCAAAGCATTGCGCGAAGCGCCCATAGAACTGGACCTTCTCATCATCGATCGCAAGGGAAATGTCCTTGCTCATGCCAAGCCCAACGTTCAGCCCTCATAGTGTTATGAGTAAAACAATCCTCATCCTAGCTGGTACTGCTGAAGCAAATGAACTCACAGCACAGCTTCATAAAAATCATAAAGACTGGCGCATCATTTCTTCACTCGCAGGACGAACGCAGAACCCAAAATTACCAATTGGCGAAACGCGCCTTGGCGGCTTTGGCGGCGTTGCAGGATTAATAGAATATATATCTAAACAGAACGTTGATAAAATCTACGATGCCACACATCCCTTCGCACTCAACATCTCAAAAAATGCGGTTCAAGCCGCCCAACATTGTGGCATTGAATATGAAAAAATTGACCGCATACCGTGGGAGAAAACGCACGACGACAAATGGATTGAAGTTGGCTCCATTGAAGAGGCTGCAAACGTGCTTCCCGAAAAAGCAACCGTATTCTTAGCGCTTGGTCGCCAATATATTGATGCGTTTGAACATCGCGCAGATTGCCATTTCATTGTTAGAATGGTCGATCAACCAGATGACATTCCGCTTCAGTCGTTTAAGATCATTCTCGGACTACCCAATAATAATCCCGCAGATGAGCAAATACTATTTCTCGAAAATAACATCACACATCTCATCACCCGCAATTCCGGTGGTAAAAAATCCTACGCCAAAATTATCGCTGCGCGTGACGCACAAATACCGGTTATCATGATCAAACGGCCAAATGATTAACTGGCGATTTTGCGCTGTTTCTTTTTGCCCTTATTGCGCAGAACATGACTATATTCTGAATTGTATAAATCAGAATCTCGGAACTGGGCATCGCCAAAGACTTTACCCACCAGAATGAGCGCTGTACGAGTGATCTTCTCCTTACGCACATCTTCCTTCATCTTATCCAAAGTCGTAAAGATATATTTCTCGTCAGGCCAAGTTGCGCGATAAGCAACCACCACAGGGCAATCCAAGCCGTAAAAAGGTTCCAGCGAATTTTTGATGTAATCAAGATTGCGGATCGATAAATGAATGGCCAAAGTCGCCCCTGATTTACCCAAAACCTCAAGTTGCTCACCTTCCGGCATAGATGACGCCTTCATCCCGGTACGCGTAATAATCACAGTTTGCGCAATTTCTGGAAGTGTGAGTTCTGTCGCAAGCTTTGCAGCAGCGCCAGCAAAAGCAGGCACCCCTGGGACAACTTCATAATCAATTCCCAAAGCATCCAGACGACGCATTTGCTCAGCCGTTGCGCCATAAATTGCCGGATCACCAGAATGCACGCGCGCCACATCTTGCCCCGCTTCATGCGCAATTTTGATATCTTCGATAATCTCATCAAGATGCA
>CAJQOR010000061.1 GCA_905479965.1 uncultured Rhizobiaceae group bacterium
ATAGATTTGATATTTGGAAATAAGCAACCTACCAAGTCAACGATTAAAAATGAGAAATAAAATTGCCCGTCGTCATATCACTGAGCACCATACCATCGCGGTTTGAGAAAATCGGTCCCACGCTTGAAAGCTTGCTCGCGCAGTCTGCTAAGATTGATGAGATCCGACTATATATCCCAAAATCCTATCTCAGATTTTCTGAATATGATGGCAGTGAGTTACCAGATATCCCAAATGGTATTACGCTCATACGTCCTGATAAAGATGATGGTCCCGCATCTAAAGTCATCCATTGTCTTGTCGACGCGAGGCTTGATCCCAACAGCCAGATAATTTTTTGTGATGATGACCGGATATACGATACAGACTGGGCGCAAAAGCGGCTAGATCAATCTGCCGAACACCCTGATTGCGCGATTACCGGTAGTGGGCTGTTTGTTGAAACATTTAACGATCAACAACGACAATTTAATACCAATCAATTGCCACGCGCTGAGCGTTATCCCAAATATATGGATGTTCCTTATAAAATTGCACGCGCATTCCGCACGGCTCTTAATGAAGGTATCAAAGCAGTATTTACCACAAAACTTGCGAAGCCAACTTTTCGCAAAAGTGGATATATCGATATCTTTGAAGGGTTTTCCGGCGTATTGGTTAAACCGCGTTTTTTTACAAAAGACGTGCTCGATATTGCTGAGGTGGCACAGTTTCAAGATGATATCTGGTTATCTGCAAATGTAGCTAAAAACGGCTTCCAAATTTGGACGGACGCAGGTGAATTTCGTCCCGCATTCTCGGAAGCAGATGAAATGGAACCATTAAACCTGCAGATCTTTGAAGGTGCCAACCGTCGTGAGCTCAATCGAAAGATTATCCAATATTGCCAAGATCATATGGGCATTTGGCGATAGGTATGACAAGGCTTATCTCGTTTTCTAATATCGTCTTTTCTGTCCTCTCTATCCTCTAGTCTTTTCACTTTGTTTAGATGGATCGACATCAAGGTTTTCAACTTTATTTTCTGTATCCGGTGTTTCTTGCTTGGGTTTATCTCTCAGTACAGCTGCATCATCAGGTTCTGAATTGGTTTTGACAGCGGATCCTTCAAACCGACCCAAGACATTGGTTACGAATTTCTCAGAGTAACCGGCGATAAATGCCCAAACAAGTAGCTTGGCATAATCACGAAAACCATGCTTTCCATATTGTTCAAATATTGTTGGAAACCCGGAGGTTTTATCCGTTGCAGTTGATACAAATTCAGGAAACATATCTCCGCGTAAAAGTCCGGCCAAAAAGATCAAATAAAGTACCATTGCCAAAACGCCGCCCACCATTGGAGCGAGCATCAAATATACTTTCGAATTCGCCAATAGTTCTAAATCCTGTAGCGTTAAGTCTTTCAAACGCCGTTGAAGACTAACAAAACCACCAATAACCCCGCAAACAAGCACAGATGGAAGTGCGACACTCCCTGATGGCTCTGCCACCAGATCGCCACCAGACCAATATGCAAATATTTTAGGTAAAGCATTGATTTGTATCAAAAACGTCGCAATCGCAGCAAATACCAAAAGCGCTAAAAGTGCTCTGAACAAATTCACGCTGACTTTGATTATTAATTCTTGCGTGTATTTCGCATCCACAACTTGCTCCGTCATAACCTACCCCTAATTTTTACGAACATATAGGTTAAAACAAATCGATATAATAATCTATAGTTGTGCGATTTCTGTCTAAATTACATAAATATCATGACAACTGTCAGCGCCATAATCGTTGCCATTGTAATCATAAAGATGCGCCAAACACGATCTGATTTTAAAAAGCCAGACAGCAAATGCCCGACCGTTGTCCAAAACAAACAAACCGCTAAATTGATACCAGAAAATGTGATAAACAGTCTGATCGCTTCACCCATGGGTGATAACCCACCGCCAAATCCGGCATAAGCGGCCAGAGTAACTGCCCAAACCTTTGGGTTAACGGCTTGGAACAAAATAGCCTCAACAAATGTAAATGGGCGCCCCTTGTCATCAGCACGCCCCGCCCGCCCCGCTTGTGCGGTTTTCCACGAAAGCCATAATATCCAAAGCGCTGCTATAACTTGAAAAGCAAACTTAAGGCCCGGAGCTGCGAGCAATAAACTGCTCAACCCAAGCGCACTGCACGCAGCTATTATTCCTGTTCCAATTGGTACACCCAATAAATGCGGAAGTGTCGCTCTAAACCCAAAACGCGCGCCCGATGCTGTCAGCATGACCACATTTGGACCTGGCGAAAACAAACCGGCAGCAACAAATATGATAAGAGCAATGGAAAATGTCATGGTAAAACCTTATAATACACTCTTTAAAAACGCTTGGCTGCGTGGATGTTTTGGATGAGAAAATATGTCATCCGGTTTGCCCTCTTCGATGATTTCGCCTTCATGCAATATGCAAACTCTATCCGCAGCTTCGCGCGCAAAACCCATTTCATGGGTTGCTAAAATCATCGTCATATTTTGCGCCTTAAGCGCACGAAGTACATCAAGCACTTCGGCCACCAATTCTGGATCAAGGGCGGAGGTTACCTCATCAAAGAGCATGATATCGGGCTTCATTGCGAGTGCTCTGACAATGGCAACACGTTGCTGCTGACCACCTGAAAGCTGATCGGGATAATGATCCATGCGATCTGCCAAACCAAATCGTTCAAACAATTGTTCGATTTCGGGGCGCAACGCTTCGCGCGATTTTTTGTAAATTCGGCGTGGTGCGAGCATGACGTTTTCAATGGCGCTCATATGCGGAAATAAGTTATAGCTTTGAAATACAATGCCAATTTTTTGCCGCACAGGTTGTGGATCTAAACCCGGCAATGAAATATCTTCGCCATCCAACCAAATAGCACCATCATCAATTGGTTCAAGGAGATTGATTGTGCGCAAAAGCGTTGATTTACCCGAGCCAGATGCACCAATGAGGCAGACCATTTCACCCGCATCAATCTTAAGATCAAGCCCTTTTAAAACCGTGACATCGCCAAAGCTTTTGACGATATTTTCAATTCTCAACTTACTCATGTTAAGACCGTTCTCGGTTTTGCTTGGCAAGTAGATAATCTGCAAAACGGGTCGCTGGAATAGTGACCGCTAGGAAGATAATCGCTGCACCAACATAAGGTGTGAAATTTGCAAGAAGCGACTTGAAAACACCTGCCTGACGGAAGATCTCAACAGGTCCGATAAAACTTAACAGCGCGACATCCTTTTGCAGTGCGATCAACATGTTCATATTTGCTGGCACAACCCGGCGGATAGCTTGTGGTAATACGACATAGCGCATAACATCTGAATTGCTTAACCCCAATGAGGACGCCGCAGCGCGTTGACTTTTATGCACGCTTTCAATGCCGGAACGAAAGATCTCTGCAACGTAGGCGGAATAGGTCAAGACAAGCGCAACAGAGCCCCAAATGTAAGGGCTATTATAAGGCCTTGGCAGACCTAATCCTGGGATGCCGAAACCGATGAGATAAACGGTTAAAACCACAGGTACGCCGCGAAATATGTCTGTATAGACTGCACCAAAAATACGTAATGGAAACAATGCGGGAGATTGCACATCGCGACATAACGCAATCGCCAAACCAAGTATGGCGATCAGCGGCGCGCACCACAAAAAGATTAATACATCAATCCAAAACGCGCTCAGCAGCTTGGGAAAGGTTTTGATAAAAACTTCCTTATTAAAGAAGCTTTTTTGAACCGCTTCCCAACCGGGTGCCATAGGTACAAGTATAAAGATCAGCGCCAGCACAACGAATGTGCTGACGCTTGCTATAATCACCCCTTTGCGACGCTCTTTTCGCTCATAAGCTTGGCGCGGCGTGAGGTTTTTGGTCAAATTATGTGACACGAATTGGACTTACTATTTGACCAACGGCACACCCGTTGTTTCCTGCAGCCATTCAGCTTCAATGCGCAGTAATGTGCCATCTTCTTTAATGCGGCGAACCCCTTCATCAACACATGGCTTGATCGGGTTGTCATTTGACATCAACAAACCAAACTGATCTGGATTTGTTGCCATTGCCGCTGGGAACTGCCCCAGCACAACGCCATCATCTAACAGCACAGCGCTTGTGAACAATGCTGTTGGCAGATCAAATAATCCTGCATCAATCTGGCCTGCTTTGAGCGCTTCAGTGACATTTGCCACATCATCATAAAGCAAAGTATCGCTCTCTGGCTTAATATCATCGGTAATAAACCCAAGCGCTGTGGTGGATGCAGCTGCACCCCACTTAAGTGTTTTCAAGCTTTCCATAGTGGCAGTGGCGCCAGCTTCCATTGTTGGTTTTCTAATTAGAACCGCCATTGGTGAGGAGTAATAGCTTTCAGAAAAATCAACGACCTTTTCACGATCTTCAGTGATCGAAAACTGTTGAAGATTAAAATCGAAATCTTTTGGGCCCGGTTGGATTGACTGATCAAAGCTAGCGCGTACCCACTCAACTTTGTCTTTGCTATAACCCATCTTTTCAGCCACAGCATAAGCAACAGCCGCTTCAAAGCCCTGTCCACTTTCTGGCGCATCATCTATCACCCAAGGAAAGTAAGCAGGATTTCCAGTCGCAATGGTCAATACATCTTCATTGACGGTCAAACCTGTGGCACATTTGTTTTCACCAGCATGTGCGGGAGATAGCATCAAAGCACTGAGCATAAGACCTGTAAAAATGGATAATTTGGTTTTCATGGCAATTCCGTTTCCGTACTAATAAATTTGCGAGCCCTATTAAGACCAGTTTGAGTGAGACTGGCAAGACTAGGTTTGAATGTTATCCAAAGCTGCGCGTGTTCGGTTGCGGAAAATTTCAAAACTAATGATCAAGAACACAACATAAAATGTTGTTAGGATGAACACATCAGAAATAGGATAAAAATCAGACAAAGCGCCAATTGAGAGTGATGATAACTGCCCACCAACTGTTGTTCCCAAGATCATTGCAATTGAAAAACTAGAACTTCTTTGCGGATTAACATCCATGGCCCTTGCTAATAAAACTGGGAACATTGCTCCAATACCAAAGCCCATTGTGACATTTGCTGCGATTTGCAGCTCAACATTGGTTGCAAAGATGATGCCAAGATTACCCGTCAATGTCATAGCAAATAGTGCTCTGACCAACCAAACATTATGGATTTTGTTTCCAATAATAATCGTTAAAATCCGTATGAGTATCATCCCTACTAAAAACGCTGCATGTGAGACCCGTGAGACGTTATCATCAAGACCGATGTCAATTGCATAACTCACAAACCAGATATTGTGCGACCACTCCACGGCCCCTAAAAAACAGGCAGGGACTGCAAGCACCCAGATCGGCAAATTATCCGCCTTCAATTCATCATGTTCTGGTGTTTTGGCGTTCTCCTCGCCACTGTGATCAGATAAAACTTTTGCGGAATGAAAGAGCATCAGATAGGCCGTTGCACTTGTCATAAATGCTATAGCGGCAATTAAAAATGGCGACTTCCACGCAAAGCCAGATGAAAACAACACTATCAATAATAAGGGTGAGATAACATTTCCAAAGGAGAACACCACATCAAGCGCGCCCAATGCTGAAGCGCGATTTTTTGTAAAAGTCTGACCAACAAATGTATGTCCTGCGGTAAAGGAGACACCGCCCAT
>CAJQOR010000062.1 GCA_905479965.1 uncultured Rhizobiaceae group bacterium
GTCAAAATCTTTAAAACCAAAATTGGTTGTTTTGGCCGCGGGTGCAATTAACTCTGCAGTTCTTTTGCTTCAATCTGCAAACGAGGCTTATCCCAACGGATTGGCAAATTCGTCAGATATGGTAGGGCGCAATTTCATGAACCATAATTGCACTGCGGTGTTAGCATTACATCCGTTTCGCAAGAATTATTCGGTCTATCAAAAAACACTTTTGTTCAATGATTTTTATTTCTCAGGTGGCCCTCAAAATATGCCACTCGGTAACGTTCAGCTCTTGGGCAAAATTTCAGGTTCCATTTTAGCAGCACAATCCGGTCTGCCAAGTTTCATGGCTAATTATGCCGCTAACCGCTCAGTTGATTGGTATGTTATGAGCGAAGATCTGCCCGATCGCGACAGTCGGGTAACGGTTGAGAAAGGCCAAATTCGACTTGATTGGAAACGGTCAAATTGGGCATGCCATTTGGCTCTGGTCAAGCGCGCCAAACAGGTTTTTAGAAAATCTGGTTTCCCGCTTGTTTTATCCCGCGCGTTTGATCGGCGTACGCCTTCGCATCAATGCGGAACGCTTCGATTTGGCGCGGATCCTATAGATAATGTTCTAGATCTTTATTGCAAAGCCCATGATCACTCCAACCTTTATATAGTCGATGCAAGCTTCTTGCCGACATCAGCTGCGGTCAATCCCGCCTTAACAATCGCAGCGCAAGCTTTGCGCGTTGGCGATCATATCAATCAAATTTTGCGCGCTTGATGGGCGAAATTTGCGTTTGAAATTTATGAAACTGTTGATGAGTCGTTTGTTTCAAGGTTTGGATTTGGTCGAATGATTGCACAAAAACTGAAATACCAGTAAGCCTGTTGGGTAAGTTTTTACGCATGCGACAATGGATGAACGCAAATATGAATAAACGCCCGACGATTATTGATGTGGCCAAACATGCAGGCGTGTCAAAATCAACGGTTTCATTGGTTCTGCAAAATAGTCCAACTGTGAAATCTGATACACGCGACAAAGTACGTGAAGCGATGCGCGAAACCGGATATGTTTATAATCGCGGCGCGGCCAATTTACGTGGTGCCAGTGCTGGTTTGATCGGCCTGGTCATCAATAATCTCAGAAACCCGTTCTACACTGAGCTTGGTGTGAGCGCACAGATGGCATTGTCCGAGCGTGGCTATGCAGCCGTTGTTGGCAATTCAAATGAAGATCCAAAAATTCAAGCAAATGTGATTAGCTCCATGCTCGAACATGGTGTGGATGCGCTGTTGATTGCTCCGAGCTATGGTGGCGATGGCAAGGATCTTGAGGCAGTTTTAAAAGCCGGAGTTCCTGTCATGCAGGTTTTGCGACAATCGCAATTTCATCGCGATAAAATTCCATTTTGCTCGATGAACTATTATGAAGGTAGCATTGCAGCAGCCAAACATTTGGTCAAAGGTGGCGCCAATAACATCGCATTTGTTGGTGGGGTTGAAGGCACAGATATCATGACCGAACGTCGAAGTGGTCTGGAAGAAGTGTCGCGGCGTCATAAGATTAAACTGCAAACATTTTCTGGAGATGCGAGCCGCGCCTTTGGTTATAAAACAGCTTTGGATATTGCAAAAAATTACCCGGACATTGATGCTGCCATGGCATTTAACGATCTTGTGGCGATTGGCATGATCGCTGGATTTGCGGAAGCGGGTGTGAAGCTGGGTGACGATTTTTCGTTGATCGGATTTGATGACATTGAGGAAGCTGCACAAAGCTTTCCTGCGCTCTCAACAGTGCGCTGTGATGTGAATGCTTTTGGCAAATGGACAACAAAACTGTTGCTCGATTGGCTTGAAAATGATGTGCATCCTGAGACGCCTGAGCGCATGCAGGTCGAATTGATTCTACGTTCAACAGCCTAACAATTTGGCGTGGGGGTAGGATGCTGAGCCCTATATCTGGAGAACTATATTGTCTGATACGGATGTCAATTCTACGTTGATTACAGGCTTTCATCACGTTGCGATTATTGCCAGTAATTATGATCGATCCAAAGAGTTTTACACCAAGATTCTGGGTCTTGATGTGATTGCAGAAACCTATCGATCTGAGCGTCAATCCTGGAAGCTAGATTTACAAATTTCAGGGGGAGGGCAATTGGAATTATTCTCATTTCCAAATCCACCGGATCGTGTGTCGCGACCCGAAGCTTGCGGACTAAGACATCTTGCATTTTGTGTGTCGGATATAGAGGGCGAAATTGCACGATTGACGAAGCTTGGTGTGGATTTAGAGCCTGTTCGCGTGGATACATTAACAGGTTCGCGTTTTACGTTTTTTGCGGATCCAGACGAATTGCCGATCGAGCTTTATGAAATAAAGTGATGGTTTGATCTAATGTATTAATAATAAACATATAAAATTTTTTGTTGCTAAAATTGGAACGTTCCAGTATATAGATTATATGAGTAAATATGGAAGAAATTTACGTGGTTTTGCGATATCAGTTGATCCGTTTTTCTCTGCGATTTTGCTCAATTTTCGCTCTGTGTCGTGTGATGAAGATAATGAAGATGGATATGTGGGAAAAAAGCTTGAATCTGGGCTCAATATGTTATGCTCAACATAATATTAGTTTGGGGTTGGTCGCATGACGAAGGGTTATAATTTCATTATTATTGGCGGTGGATCGGCGGGCTCGGTACTCGCCGCGCGTTTGAGTGAGAATAGCGATGTTTCGGTATTGCTTTTAGAAGCTGGTGGGACTGATCGCCATCCGTTTTTTCATTTGCCAGCTGGCTTTGCAAAAATGACCAAAGGAATTGGCGCTTGGGGTTGGTCGACCACACCTCAGAAATTGATGCAGAATAAGACCTTCAAATACACACAAGCCAAAGTCATCGGCGGTGGGTCAGCCATCAATGCGCAAATTTATACGCGTGGTGCAGCCCAAGACTATGATGATTGGCGGCAAATGGGTTGTGAAGGTTGGAGCTATTCAGA
>CAJQOR010000063.1 GCA_905479965.1 uncultured Rhizobiaceae group bacterium
CTAAATTCCAATTTCCATCTGGCATTTGCATGGATGAAACAAGCGCAACGACACGATTTTCACCAACAGCAACGGACACCAATCGACCAACTGACCAACACATTGATAGTTCAACATCATCTTTTGGGATAACCGAAGCAATTCTAACTTTCGAGCCAGTACAGGAGACTACATTGCCTAATCGACGACCGATATCACGTGTCTCTCGCCGTTCTGCCGAAACAGCGAAATTCATATTCTTATTATTTATTGTTATACCAGACACAAATTACCCCACACAAAAGCGCTAATGGTCAGAATACGGCATTAATATTAATAAAAAATTTAGAGGATCCGTCGCATGCAACCCAAAAGACTCACCAATTTTTCGCATAATAGGCTGTTGACGCTGCAAGAAATTGCAGTTAATTGTTTTCGCTATGATTTATACAAAAGAACTAATTGTGGTGGGTAAGCGCATGGGCAAGATGGTGTAACCATCTGGCGGAAGCTCCCATGCGCAAGACGAAGGCTCCTAAAGGGGCCTTTTTTTATGACTTTTAATTTGCAGTGAACAAAATCAAAGAGAAAAAAAATGACTGGTACAGAACAGGAAATATCGGACGATGAACACCAAATGACTGGTGCAGAGATGGTCCTAAAAGCACTTGGCGAAAATGGCGTTAAACACGTCTTTGGATATCCTGGTGGTGCTGTGCTGCCAATTTATGATGAAATTCACCAGCAAGAAGCGATTGAACATATTCTAGTGCGCCATGAACAAGGCGCAGGACATATGGCGGAAGGTTATGCCAGATCAACGGGTAAACCGGGCGTTTGTCTTGCAACATCAGGCCCGGGCGCCACCAATGTTGTCACCGCATTACAAGATGCTTTAATGGATTCCATCCCAATGGTTTGTTTAACAGGACAGGTTCCAACTGCACTTATCGGCTCTGATGCATTTCAGGAATGTGATACAGTCGGTATTACGCGCCCTTGTACGAAACACAATTGGCTCGTCAGAGACGTCAATCAATTAGCGCAAGTTATTCATGAAGCGTTTCATGTTGCCACAAGCGGTCGTCCCGGCCCTGTTGTTGTCGATATTCCAAAGGATGTTCAGTTTGCAACAGGTACTTATATTCCCCTAAGCAAGACACCTGCTCGCAAAAGCTACCGTCCTGCAAAGGCGGGAAATTCTGACAGCATCCATCAAGCTATCGAATTGATAAAAAACGCAAAGCGACCAATCATCTATTCTGGCGGCGGGGTTATAAATTCCGGACCTGAAACATCAACTTTATTTCGAGACCTCGTTAAGTTGACAGGTGCTCCAATCACATCAACATTGATGGGGTTAGGTTCCTACCCAGCATCTGGAAAGCACTGGCTTGGCATGCTTGGTATGCACGGCACTTATGAGGCGAACATGGCAATGCATGATTGCGATGTGATGGTGTGTATCGGCGCCCGCTTTGATGACCGAATTACAGGCCGCCTTGATGCGTTTTCACCAGATTCAAAGAAGATCCATATCGACATTGATCCGTCTTCTATCAACAAGAACGTGCGCGTTGATGTTCCCATTATCGGCGATGTAGGCTCTGTTCTTGAAGATATGGTTCGTATCTGGCGCGCTGATGCTTCCGATTTGAAAGAAGAACGCCTTGCCGAGTGGACAGCGCAAATCAATCAATGGCGCGCTCGTAATTCTCTCGCCTTTACTGACAATAACGATGTCATCATGCCGCAATATGCAGTCCAACGTCTTTATGAACTCACAAAAGATAAAGATACATATATCACGACAGAAGTTGGTCAGCACCAAATGTGGGCCGCACAATTTTATGGATTTGAAGAACCAAACCGTTGGATGACATCCGGTGGTCTTGGAACCATGGGGTATGGCTTCCCAGCAGCTATTGGTGTGCAAGTTGCCCATCCTGATGCGTTGGTGATCGATATTGCAGGAGACGCATCTATTCAGATGTGTATTCAAGAAATGTCATGTGCCGTTCAACATGGTTTACCAGTGAAGATCTTCATTTTGAACAACAACTATATGGGTATGGTGCGCCAGTGGCAGCAATTGTTGCACGGCAATCGCTTATCTAACTCATATACAGAATCTATGCCAGACTTTGTCAAATTGGCCGAAGCCTATGGCGGCGCGGGTATCAGATGTTCAAAACCATCTGAATTGGATGATGCGATCAATGAAATGGTCTCTATCGATAAACCTGTTATTTTTGATTGTAACGTTGCAACATTGGCAAACTGTTTCCCAATGATCCCATCGGGCAAAGCACATAACGAAATGTTGCTACCAGATGAAGCAACAGACGAAGTTGTTGCCAATGCCATCGACGCCGCTGGCGCCAAACTCGTTTAAGAAGGAGAGCCTTGATATGAATGCACAGCAAAAACCGACAGGTTCAGCCTATTTCCTCAGCAATGTAGAGCAAGAAATCGTATCTCGCACATTGTCTGTTGTCGTGGACAACGAACCAGGCGTTCTCGCCCGCGTAATTGGCCTGTTCTCTGGACGCGGATACAATATTGAAAGCCTGACGGTATCGGAAACTCAAAATCAGCGTCATTTGTCGCGCATCACAATCGTGACGAGCGGAACGGCCAATGTTTTGGAGCAGATTAAAACACAACTTGAACGAATTGTTCCCGTCCACCGCGTTGTTGACCTTGACGCAAAAGCAAAAGAGCTTGGTTATGAAAAGCCTATCGAGCGCGAGCTCGCACTTGTTAAAGTCAAAGGCGAAGGCAATGACCGTATGGAAGCTTTACGCATTGCGGACGCATTTAAAGCAGAAGTCGTTGATGCAAATCGTGATCATTTTATCTTCGAAATTACTGGCCGCGTCTCCAAAGTTGATCAATTTATCGACATTATGAGATCGCTGGGCGCTATTGAAATTTGCCGCACAGGTATCACTGCAATGAACCGCGGGTCTGATGGCATTTGGGGCAAGTAAGGTATTAGATAATGGATGTGTTGGTTGACTATCTAGGTGAGTTTGGCCCATTCATGATGAATGTCGCAAAAGCTATTTTGTTTCTCATCATTGGCTATCTCGTTGCGCAAATGTTTAAGCGCATTGTACGCCGCCAAATCGAGCGTAACTCTCGCCTTGACCCAACAATATCGAATTTCGTCGCATCGATTATCTATTGGGTAATTATTGCTGCGGTTCTAATTGCTGTCCTGCAGTTATTTGGTTTCCAAGCCACAAGCTTGGTCGCAATCTTAGGTGCATCAACACTTGCAATTGGATTAGCCCTTCAGGGCACATTAAGCGACGTTGCCTCAGGTGTTTTGCTGATTGCGTTCAGGCCTTATAAAATTGGTCAGTTTGTTGATATAGATGGCACAAGCGGCACAGTTCGTGAGGTGACATTATTCACAACCGAACTTGTTACACCAGATAATGTTCAGATCATCATGCCAAACTCCAAAGCATGGGGTGCGGTGATCATGAATTTTTCCACGCATGAAACAAGACGCGTTGACTTGGTATTTGGCATTGATTACAGCGACAATTCAGATGAAGCGATGGCTGTTATTCAAAACATCGTAGATACAGATAATCGCGTACTAAAAACACCTGAAACTTGGATGAAGGTTACTAATCTCGGCGATTCATCCGTCGACATAACCGTCCGCTTATGGGTGGCAGCGAGTGATTATTGGGATGTGAAGTTTGATACAACAAAGGCGGTTAAAGAAGCCTTTGATCAAAACGGCATATCCATCCCCTACCCTCATCAAGTGGAAATTTCCAGAAAAGCATAATCGAAAATTCAGGTTCAATCATTACTCGGGTATTGCCTATTTTTGCGAATCCTGCGACGTGAATTGCTATGGAATTTTCACCTCAACAAGATGAAGCTTTAAAAGCTGTTGCAAAATGGTTGCGCGAAGGTCAGTCACCAATCTTTCGCCTGTTTGGATTTGCTGGAACGGGTAAAACAACGCTTGCGCGACACTTTGCCGAGCATGTTGATGGCGATGTATTGTTTGCAGCTTTCACCGGAAAAGCTGCACAAGTACTTCGCTCCCGTGGCGCAAGCAATGCCAACACCATTCATTCTTTGATTTACCGCCCGCGCGGGGAAGAAGAAGTTGAAGATGAGACAACGGGTAAAACCTCAATTTCGCCCATGTTTGGTATCAATCGTCAGAGCCCTGTTGCAAAAGCAGCTCTGATTGTCATCGATGAATGTTCGATGGTGGATCAGGAGCTTGGCCAAGATCTTTTAAGCTTTGGAACGCCTGTTTTGGTTTTAGGTGACCCAGGTCAATTACCACCCATTACAGGCGGCGGCTATTTCACCGAACATGAACCTGATTTCCTACTCACTGAAATTCACCGACAAGCACGAGATAATCCAATTATCGACCTCGCCATGCAGGTGCGCCAAGGTAATGAACTCATGCATGGTGATTATGGCACCACACAGATCATCTCAAAACAAGATGTCACACAAGATCTCGTCCTTGGTGCGGATCAGGTTTTGGTTGGAACCAATAAAACCCGCAAGCGCTATAATCAAAGATTACGCGTACTGAAAGGCTTTGACCAGCCCTATCCTCAATCTGGCGACAAACTGGTTTGTTTGCGTAATGACCCCACAAAAGGCCTACTCAATGGTTCTTTATGGCAAGTTATGACAGCATCAAAAGAAACGACCAAACCAGGGATAAATGTTCTTCTGCGCCC
>CAJQOR010000064.1 GCA_905479965.1 uncultured Rhizobiaceae group bacterium
ATTACAATCGGCACAAACGCGCGCATTGAATAATGCCCTAAAATAACTTCGTGCGCGAACAACACTCCGGCAATTGGGGCGTTAAAACTCGCTGAAACAGCGGATGCAACCCCAGCAGCAAGCAACGTTCGGTTACCTGCATCCGGCAATTTGAATTTGCTATAGATAAAGCTTGAAAATGATGCGCCTAAATGAATAACAGGCCCCTCACGTCCAGCACTTCCACCTGCCCCTAATGAGATTATGGTGACGATTGCGGACATGATGCCTTCTTTAAAAGTTAATGGTCGTCCAGATATATGCCGCGCTTCAATGACATCGGCCACGCCACCAGCGCGTTTTGACTTTACAAACAATTGCAGCAAAATACCAACGACCAAACCGCCGATAATTGGTGCCATAACAATGACTTGCCAAGGTGTATTTCGCACTGCATCGAGATAGATTTCACCGCGTTCGCCCGACCATAGGAACTGCACCAGTCCAACGCCTTCGCGAAATGCAATCGCCAAGATCGCAGCACCAATACCAATCACCGCGCCAAGCACCCATATCGATACCTGCCGATTGGCCCAAAAATCCGTCAAATTTGGCAAAACCCATTGCCGCATCAATGACGGAAGACTTAATATTCGATCAAACCACAAATTCCCAACGCCCAAATTCGTTTTGCGATAAATACTCTTATACGTTTTACTATAAATAATTGACTAGCATGTTCACATCAAACTGGACAAGTCGGACTTTGCCAAGCATAAGATTATCGGACGTTAATGGAGAGGATACATTAAATTGTCTGAAAGTATGATCAGTAAAAATGAGAATATTCAAACTGTTATTGGCATACTCGCACAACAAATGGGCGAGAAAATAAAAACCGGTCAATCAATTCGCGAACAGCATTCCCACACCACCACGATGATTGAGCCACAATTACCCGATGCAGTGGTGTTTGCTGATTGTGATGCCGATATCCAAGCGGTGGTTGATGTTTGCGCACGCTATAAAGTGCCAATCATCCCGTTTGGAGTTGGCACTTCTCTTGAAGGACATGTTAATGCGCCTGACGGTGGTATTTCCATCGATATGAGCCAAATGAACCAAATCCTAATGGTGAACCCAGAAGATATGGATTGCGTTGTTCAGCCCGGCGTCACGCGCGAACAACTTAATGAATATTTGCGCGATACAGGCCTGTTTTTCCCAATTGATCCGGGCGCTAACGCCACCATTGGCGGCATGACGGCAACACGTGCATCAGGCACAAATGCCGTGCGTTATGGAACCATGCGCGAAAACGTCATTTCAGTGACAGTCATCACACCCAACGGCAAAAAGATTAAAACTGCAAATCGGGCACGTAAGTCATCTGCTGGGTATGATCTGACGCGGCTTTTTGTGGGTTCAGAAGGCACATTGGGGATCTATACGTCCATCACTTTAAAGCTGCATCCTATTCCACAACAAATCTTAAGCGGAATATGCCCTTTCCCGACGGTGGAGGCGGCGAGCGAAGCTGTGATTGCCACCATTCAAATGGGTATTCCCATGGCGCGAATTGAGCTATTAGACGCCTTGCAAATCAAAGCTTCTAATATGTATTCAAAGCTTAATAATCCTGAACAACCAACCCTGTTTTTAGAGTTTCATGGCTCTGATGAAGAAATCAAAAGCCAAGCAGAACTATTTACTGAAATCGCAGAAGACTTCGGCGGTTCAAAACCACAATTCTCGACAGTTTTAGAAGATAGAAACAAGCTTTGGAAAGCCCGCCATGATGCCTATTGGGCTGCGCGTAATTTCCGCCCAAATACAAAAGTTATTGGGACCGATGCTTGCGTACCAATTTCCAGGTTTTCCGAGTGCATCACCCAATCACAACAAGATATTGAAGAACTTGGTTTGGTTGCAACTTTCGTCGCTCATGCCGGGGATGGTAATTTTCACACCCAGCTTCTAATTGATACAAAAAATCAGACAGAGGTAAAAAATAGCGCGGAATACATCTCGCGGTTAAATAAACGTGCAATAGAGATGGACGGCACATGCACAGGCGAGCACGGTGTGGGTCAGGGAAAACAAAAATACCTAGAGATTGAGCTTGGTGAAAGTGTTGATTTCATGCGTTTAATCAAGCAAGCATTTGATCCAGACAACATAATGAACCCGGGCAAAATATTTTCCCATACGAATTAATATCTGCTATCATTTAAGTCGTGGGCATAAACTAGACACAATAACAATCTATAATGCCAGTATGGGAACATTCCTTTAGGGAATGAATGGGTTAGAAACGAATAAGCAAAGATGACGTTAGTCCGATTATTTGTATTTTTTGGTGGACTCTTGGCAATGGCGCTTTTTGCGATCTTGCTTGGCCCATATTTTATTGACTGGTCTGAATATCGCTCCGATTTCGAACGAGAATCCAGCCGCATTCTAGGCCAGGAAGTCAAAGTTCGTGGTGATGCGAGTATGCGATTACTGCCCTTCCCATCCGTGACATTCAATGATCTAGCCATTGGTCGAAACAAAAGCGGCCAGCCGCTCATGACCGCCCAGCAATTTGAGATGGATCTCGAGTTAACACCATTGCTAAGTGGTGAGATTTTAATTTTTGACATGCGGGTGGAAGAGCCAAAGCTAACTGTCACTTTGTTTCAAGATGGCTCGCTTGATTGGGCGCTCAATAGTCAAAAAAACCTCGGTGGACGGACGCTGGTTTTAGAAAGCGTGACGATTAATAACGGTCAGATCAAACTCGTCGACTTACAAAACCGCCGCACCAAACAAATTGACAACATCAATACAAAGCTATCGGCGCCGGAAGTCTCTGGTCCTTGGCGCGCTGAAGGTAGCGCTGCATTTGAAGAGCAGAACATTAATTTTGAATTAGACACTGGCGCCATCAATTCCGAAGGAAGTATGCGCCTTAGAACACGCTTATTTGCTGAAAACCTACCATTGTTTATTGAAACGGAAGGTAGCGCAAAAATTGAAGATCACAAACCTTCTTATGAAGGCAATTTTAACATCCAAAAGCGCAACGAACTTAATGTATTGAACACCCCAAAAGAGCTTCACAACCTGCTAACGGTTCAGATGAAGGGTGCCTTTAAAATTAACAATGAGCGGCTTGATATCCCGCAATATCGTTTAGCTTCAGGTAACCCGCGCGATCCTTATATCATTGAAGGTGAAGCGAATATTGACACAGGTGCAAACCCAGAATTTTTGGTCACAGCCCGCGGTCAACAAATCGATCTCAGCCAGTTTAATGATGACAACACAGAGACTGAAGAGAGTACAACGCGAACAGGGTTTTCAAATATAAACCGGATCATTTCGCAAATTCCTATGATCGATTTGCCTGGGAAAATTGACCTAACACTGCCCGCGGTACTGTCTGGAAACACCACCGTGCGAGAAGTTTTCTTATCCGCACGTCCAAACCCCTCAGGATGGACAATTGAAAACTTGGCTGCAAAGCTTCCCGGACGTACAGATATTGAAGCTGCAGGAAACCTAAAGCTGGGCGCGGCACCAGAATTTTCCGGCAAATTACTCATTGCAACAAAACAGCCTTCTGGGTTCTCATCATGGCTGATCGGACGTGTTGATCCATCTATCCGACAACTCGCTGCGGCCGGGATTTCAGCAAATGTGTTATTTAGCAACGAAATCCAAAGATTGGAGAATCTCGAACTCATTTTAGGGAATGCGTCGATTAAAGGCTATGCAGAGCGTCAGCAAATCCGCAATCTCGACCCTTCAATATCAATCGGCTTAAACGGCAGCGAGCTCGACCTCAATAAACTTAACGCCCTGCTGCAAATGGCAAATCTGGATAAGAGCATCGATAATAACGGCGGCCTGTTTGGCCATAATATCATTGCGCAGCTCAACACTAACATAATGCGTTTTGGCAAATATTCGGCAGAAGACGTCAAAATTATCGCAAGCTGGGAAGACAAAGACCTAACACTTGATTCTGTTAGATTTGGTAATTTCTCTGGCATATCAGGGACCATAAACGGAACGTTAAAAAATTTTGATCAATCACCCAAAGGCGAAATAACGTTCAACGCAAATGCTAAACAAGCCGACGGAATTTTCACACTGTTGAAAGACATCATTGATGATGACACGATGTTAAAGAGGTTTGAGAAAAACCTCCCCGCTTTCGATGAATTATCTTTGGCCGGTGAATTGAGCATCGGCAACAACAACACACCAGAACTCAAAGCCTCTGGTGAAATTGGTAAAACAACATTTGATCTGCGCGCGAATGGACAAACGCTGCTACCGACCGTGTTTAAAAATGCTTCATCGCCGTTTGCGGTCAATTTGAACGCAGCCAACCCGCAAAGCCAAATTTTGATCGCGCAAATGGGGTTTAATGTTCTGCCGTTTGATTTTGAAGAAACCGCAGATCTCAACTTGAAAATATCAAGAGGATTTGACGAAGATCTTGATGTTGATGCAAAATTCATCTCAGGTTCGACCAATATTGATCTCGATGGTTTTATTGATCTTCCAAGCACTCAAAACCAAAACGAGCCCAAAGGCATCCTGACGTTAGACGTTACATCGGCCGACATAGAACCTTTGCTGTTGACGCTCGGCCAAAACTTACCTGGTATTGGATCAAGCCAGCCTGTTGAGCTCACAGCAGGTTTGATTATTGACGAGAACAATATCGAGATCAACGATCTTGTTGGCAATGCAAGTGGCATTAAATTTGCCGGTTCTCTAATCACCGACAGAGCAAGTCTCGCGCCCAAATTCAAAGGTGATTTAACCATTGATAAAGTTGAAACTGAATGGCTTTATGAACTTGCATTGGGCGTGCAGTTTTTAAACCTTACCGATGCGACTTGGAGCACAACGAATTTTCTACCGCCATATGAGACAGCCCCCATCTCTGAGCTTAGCCTAAAGTTAAACGAGCTCACACTACCTGATCTTCCCAGCGTTAAAAACGTAACCGCAGACCTTCGCACCGAAGCCGGAATTATTGAAATTGAGGGCATATCGGGTTCATGGAATGATGGTGAATTCAGTGGCAATGTTTCAATATCCAACCCAGATGGCAAAGCCTTTGTCAGCCTTGATACAATTATCACCGGAGCAGATCTTGCGCCATTGAATTGGCACAATGAAACCGGCGAGCCCTTGATGCAGGGCAAAATCGACATCGCTGGAAACCTTGAAGGCACCGGCACGAGTTTAACTGATGTGATTGCCTCAATGAATGGGGGCGGCCTATATAATCTCACTGATATATCGGTAAGCTCATTTGGACCGAATATCTTACCCGATATATTTACACGAGCAGATGCAGAAGGCTACGAACTGCTTCCAGAGAATGTCGGTAAGGATGTGAATGAGCTGTTGCCAAAAGACACTTTCGACATTTCAAACCTTGCCATACCCTTCACGGTCACTGGTGGCGTTCAACGGATCTCAAGCATCACCGTCGAAAATGATAATTTTAATCTCACAGGAGCTGGTCGCATCGACCTTGTCAATCAAACAACATCAAGTTCAATCGATATTTTATATGATGCAGGCTTAGAGGCTCAAACAGGCGCAACGCCAGAATTTAGCATTGATTTTGAAGGCAATCTTTCAAATCCAACCAAATCAATCAATGCCAATGCGATGAGCAATTTCCTATCCATTCGTGCCTATGAGCGCGAAAGACGTCGGGTTGAGCTGTTGCAAGCCAGCATCTTGGAAAAACAGGCATTAAGACGCGAAATTGCCCTTGTGAAAGATCAACAATTGCAACGTGAAGAACAAGCGAGATTGTTCTCAGAAGAGCAAGAACGTATACGGTTAGAAGAAGCTGCGCGCATTAAGGCAGAGGAAGATGCAAAAGCAGCCGCTGATGCTGAAGCCCAACGCATTTCAGATGAAGCCATTAAAAAAGCTCAAGAAGCGGCATCTAATGTGCTCAAACCAGAAGATGCGCCAACAATAGATTGGCAAAAGTCTGTTGAAGAACTGCTGTCAAACTCACCTAGCAACTCCAATGGCGATATTATTATCCTACCATTAGACGCGCCTGCAAACCAATAATTTAAAGATAATTATCCAAAAGCCTTAATCTTCTTGCTTTGGCGTTAATTTCCGCGTATCCACAAACTTATTTTGTTTCTCATTTAGCGCGGTAGTCAGGTTTTTTTCGTGTTTAGATCGCCCGAAGGAGATGCGGTTTTGTTCCGCATTTGCCTCTTTTTTGGCGCGGTCTTTTCGCTTCCGCGCCATTCTGAGATTTACAACATCACCCGTCATTATTGGACGCTAAGGTTTCTTGCGGAAAGCATCGAGTGAGACAACATCTGCACCACCGTCTTTGTCCTCAGAAGCATCGGCCTCAACAACGTCAACAGAAGCCTCATCCAATTTCGGCGTTTCAAGCTTGGCAATTTCTTTACTTGCATCCAACTCTGCAACATCGGAACCGTCTTCATCTTCAATGATGAGCGTATCAAATTCTAACTCGAAATTGACAGACGGGTCATAAAAACCGCGTACAGCAGAGAATGGTACGACCAGTTTTTCCGGTTGGTCTGAGAAAGATAAACCAATCTCAAATAATGTGTCTGTTACTTTGAGATCCCAAAACTGGTGTTGAACCACAATTGTCATTTGCTCAGGATAGCGATCCTGCAATGCGGTGGAAATTCTAACACCGGGAGCATTTGTTAAAAAAGTGATGAAGAAATGGTGCTCGCCAGGTAGTTGACCTGTTGCAGCCGTTTCCATTAGCACTTTTTTTATAACGCCTCGCAAAGCTTCTTGTGCCAAAATATCGTAGCGAATGTGGTCTTGCGACATGTAGTTTCCTCAAGGTAACGCAGTAACTTAAGCTCGATTGAGCGTCATTAATCTTCTCACCGATATATCTATAAAGCGAGTCGATTAATACAATGTATAACTTAAATACATGAGAAACTAAAATTTTCTGAAAGTTTAAGTGAAGGCTTCTGTTGCCAGGTGCCTTCGAACCCCGCCTAGTCGTGCGAACAACTAGGAGTTCATGTGAAGCTATCGCACTGCATTAAGCAGCGAGACGTGCTTCCGCATAGTTGTTATCATTTGCAAC
>CAJQOR010000065.1 GCA_905479965.1 uncultured Rhizobiaceae group bacterium
GTGGGATTGATCTGGTCGGCTTCCTTCGAGAATGCTGTACGCCGCCTGAGAAGCCCCACAAGGGCAAACATACGGGTTCTCGAAGCGGCTGGGCGGATAAAAGTTTACGCACCGCTTGCATCGGATTTTGTTGACCATTGCGTCAGGGTTGACGATTGGTCGGAACTTTCCAGATGTCTAATTGCCGAGAATGAAGAGCAAACAATTATGAAACTTAATTTGGCAAGCCGGGCTTGGTCATCCAGTCGTGATGACGATCATTCCCCCACTCCTGCAGGAACGGAGTTACAACGGTAATAGATTTAAGTCTATTGCTAATTAACTCGAAGTCTTCAATTCCGGCATTTTTATGATCAAAATCACCTATTATTGAAGACTTCAAAGCAAGCATAAAAACAAACGTTATGCTGTGTATATAATGTGTTGTGTTTTGAACATTTTGTTACGCCGAACGAGCGAAAGTGTTGTCAATAGTATTTGCTGGGAGTGGTGTGGGCGCAGGCATAGCCGAGCCTCGGTCCCTGTCAATACTATTGACAACACAAAGTGATCTACCATACCGCCACCGGGGACAGATACTTTATATCTGCCCCGGACTAGGCCAGTGCCGATGAGCGCACTACTACATCTGCTTGGATAAGGAATTAATTTGATTACTAGGTGTTGAGCGCAATTCCAATTATTTGGCAAGTAAAGGTGAGAACACGGAGTCTAGATTTAAATTTATTGAAACAATTTTGTCTAATTTTTGTCTAATACACTTTAGGAATTTATACATTGCTACAAAAATGCCTAGTATAATGGTGATCCCGGGTAGATTTGAACTACCGACACCAGGATAAGGAATCCTGTGCTCTATCCCCTGAGCTACGGGACCAATATTGTTTTAAGCCAACACACGTTCGGCTAATTTGACCCAATAAGATACCCCATATGGAATGGCTTCATCATTAAAGTCATAAGCTGCGTTATGAAGGGCAGGCGTATCGCCATTGCCAACCATGATATATGTGCCCGGGCGCTCTTCGAGCATATAGGCAAAATCTTCTGCACCCATATTTGGATTGGCTTTTGTATCAACTTTATCTGCACCTGCAATCTCAGTCGCAACATCTGCTGCAAGTGCTGTTTGATCATCGTGATTAACGGTCACAGGATAGTTGCGTTTGTAATGGACTTCCGCTTCCATATCGTAGGTGGCGGCAATATTATCGGCGATACTTTTCAGGCGAGTTTCGGCTAAATCACGCAATTCGTTTTTAAGCGTGCGAATGGTGCCTGATATCACAGCTTGTTCGGGCAACACGTTCATTGCGGTGCCAGCATGAAACTTCGTGACAGATATCACCAAGCTTTCAAGTGGGTTCGTGTTGCGCGAGGCTACGGTTTGCAATGCTGTGACCACATTTGCACCTGCAACAATAGTATCTGTTGCCGTGTGCGGATAGGCGGCATGGCCACCTCTACCTGTCAGCGTAATTTCAAACTCATCTGTGGAAGCCCAGATCGCCCCATCACAAATTGCAAATTCACCAATAGGGATGCCAGGCATATTGTGCATGGCATAAACTTCATCGATAGAGGTTTTTTCCAGCATGCCGTCATCCAGCATGGCTTTGGCGCCAGCACCGCCTTCTTCAGCAGGTTGGAAGATCAGCGCGATGTTGCCCTTAAAATTTCGGGTTTGTACAAAATGCTTGGCTGCACCCAATAACATGGATGTGTGCCCATCATGGCCGCAAGCATGCATTTTCCCACTTGTTTTTGATGCCCATGGTTTGCCGGAAATCTCTTCGATAGGCAATGCATCCATGTCAGCGCGCAATCCCACTGTTTTGCCATCTCCTAAATTTCCTTTGATGATGCCAACAACGCCGGTTTGACCCAAACCCGTGATTATCTCGTCAACGCCAAATTCTTTTAGCTTATTTACAACAAATTCAGCTGTCTCAAATACATCATATTGAAGTTCTGGTTTTTGGTGCAACTCTCGGCGCCATTTGGTGATCTCAGGATGCATTTCATTCAGACTGTTGAGTATGGGCATGTCGCTACCTTGATAGATTTCATCGATTTATTGAGAATTGTCTTAAAATTGAGTTGAGCGCAATGCTCTTTTTGCCTATTTGTTTATATAGTCAATCCTTATCAAGGGCTACGGGGACAAAATGAGTCATATTATACACAAGCGCTTGCGTTCAAAAATTGTTGTTTTATTGAGTTTTGCATTTTTATTTTTGTTAAACCCTGCCCAAGCTGCTGGTCCCTATATCGCGGTAGATGTGAAATCCGGCCGTGTTGTTCAGCACAGTCAGGCTTTTCAAAAGTGGTATCCAGCATCCTTAACAAAGCTAATGACCGCTTATGTGGTTTTTCGGGAGATTAAAAGCCGCAAATTAAGCTTTGATTCGATGGTGACGATGAGCACATATGCTGCATCTAAACCGGCCAGTAAGATGTATTTTAAACCAGGTACGGAATTTACCATTGATTCTGCCTTGAAATATCTTTTGGTGAAATCAGCCAATGATGTGGCTGTTGCGCTTGGCGAACGGGTTGCTGGAACAGAAGCGAAATTTGTCGCTATGATGAACCGCGAAGCCAAACGCATTGGTATGAACAATACGCGCTTTGTAAACCCCAATGGATTGCCTGGTAATGGCCAATATACCAATGCCCGCGATATGGCGGTTTTGGGCGTAGCGCTTAAAAAAGAATTCCCAAGGTATAAGGGCTATTTTAGTCTGGGCGGCATCTCAACGGGCAAGAAAACTTATCCAAATTACAATCTATTGCTTGGGCGTTTTTCAGGTGCTGATGGCATGAAGACAGGTTACATTTGTGCATCTGGTTTTAATTTGGTCAGCTCTGCAACACGCGGGGGTAAATCCATTGTTGCTGTTGTGCTAGGCGCTAAAAGTCAAGAAGAGCGCGCGGGATTGGCAGCAAATCTTTTGCAAGCTGGTTTGTCGGGTAAGCGTTCAGGTGGTCGATTGGCGAAGATGAAACCCTATGGGCAAACTCGGAACCAACTTGCCAATATTCGCAATCAGATTTGTACAAAAGCGGCACGCGCTGCACGTCTTGATGGCAGAGATCTTGAGGTAAAAATTCAAGAGGCATCGCCCTATATCAAGCGACAGAGAATTGCACCGAAAATTGCATCGGCGCCTTATCGCAATCCAAGGCCAGCAACGAAGCTTTCAAACTTGAAAAATGTTCCGATCCCGGCACCAACATTACAGCGCTAAATCGTCACGCCTTGGTGACGCGTGTTTTGATCAATGCTAAGAAAAGTATCGTCGTGAAAGCAAATGCAA
>CAJQOR010000066.1 GCA_905479965.1 uncultured Rhizobiaceae group bacterium
ATCTTGTTGCACAAAATCATCACCAGAGTGGCTAACCATCCAAGCAAGAACCTGAAAGAATTGGGTGTGGTTCCCTGGCCAATCATACCTTGCAAGAACATCCAACGTGTCATGCTCGATATCAATGTCTTGATGCGAATATTTGGGTTTTAATGATGTGACAAAATCACCAATCCAACCATGCATATCATCAGCAATTGCGTTAAATTTGCTCACGATGATAGGCGAAACGCTCAGTCGATAGTAAAGTGCCTCTCGAAAAGCTCCTCTTTTCACTTCGCTGATGAGATCCAAATCTGTAGCGATGATCAAACGCACATTCAATTTTACGTTGGTTTTAGTGGCATGAGAATAAACAAAACCTTGATCTAAAAAATCACAAATTTGATCTTGAAAATCATGGGTAAAATTATTCAAATTATTTATAAACAACGTTCCATGATCCGCATCAAACAACAAACCACTGGATACTTCATCACCAAAGACGACGTGAAGCAGTTCCTCTGCGGAATACACTTCAGCATCAATAATCTTCATTGGATGCCTGTAACGGTTGCTCAATTTATGTGTGGCAACTGCCATCTCCGCTTTGGGTGTTCCTAGACCCCCTTCAATTAGAACAGGGAAATCGTTTTTTGACGCTTTAACGGCAGCTTGAAACATCTGTTCACCATTGCCATCACGAACATCCACCCAATCCAAAATGCGTGGATCTGAGGTAATAAGACCCGCGTAAAGGTCGAGTCGCGTAAGCGAATTTGCCAATTGATCAAGCGCACGTACCGCAATAACTTGGTAAGATATCTTGGCGAAGCTATTCAAGCATTCAGAAAAACCCAGCTCTGCAGTCGCATACAAAATTATGGGTAACTGGCTCGCATAGGGAGCCAGAAAATTAGCAGTGCCTTGTTGGTCCAACTGCTCTGTTGCAGCATCAAAATGAATGGCAATAAATTCACCTTTTGCCCAACTGAGCTGCACTTGCAATTTCTCGAGAGAATCAACAAACACAAATTCAAATTGAGTAACCTTTGCCATTCGTCGCGCGATCTCATAACTATCGACGTCAGAGCTAATAACTAGAATCTTTTTTGACATAACGGCCTCATTCTGATGATCACGATACGTCCCCAAGAACATCAATGCACCAAAAACTTGAAAAATGACTTTCCAAATTGAGCCGCAATTGATTAAAGTCCTACTTAACTTATGCGACATGTGAAATCGGACAATTAAAATTGCCTATATCTCCCAATAAAACCCAACTGCTTTGGTCCAACAATTTAGCCTCTCAAGCTCAAGAACTTGGTGAATTGCCAAGTTGGGATCTGACTGACCTTTATGAAAGCAAAAGTTCTGCTGCGTTTGAAAAAGATTGGAAATCGACCAAATCTGCTTCAGAAAAGTTTGAAGCGCGCTGGAAAGGTAAGTTGCAAGATGCAACCCATAAATCAGGAGATGATGGCCTTGGGGCCGCTATTCGTGATTACGAACAAATCGAAGAAGTTATGGGGCGGATGGCATCTTTTGCAGGGCTCTTGTATTTCTCAAACACGCTTGATGCAGATAACGCTAAATTTTACGGTGACATGCAGGCTCATATCACCGATGCCAGCGCACATTTGATATTCTTCACACTTGAACTCAACCGGATAGATGAAGACGATATTGCCAAAGGCATAAAAGACGACGCACTCACTGCGCATTACAAATCGTGGATATTAGATTTAAGAAAAGACAAACCCCATCAGCTTGACGAAAATGTCGAACAACTTTTCCATGAAAAATCGATCACCGGGCATGGCGCCTGGAACAGGCTATTTGATGAAACCATGGCCGACTTGCGATTTATCATCGATGGCGAAGAGCGTCCGCTTGAAGCCACGCTCAACCTCTTACAAGAGGCTGATCCAGCCATTCGTGAAAAAGCCGCAAAAGCGCTTGTAGAAACATTTTCTGGTAATCTGCGCGTTTTCACGCTTATCACCAATACTTTGGCAAAAGACAAAGAAATTTCAGATCGCTGGCGTGGGTTTGATGATATTGCAGATAGCCGCCATCTTGCCAATCGTGTAGAGCGCGAAGTTGTCGAAGCGCTGATGACATCGGTCAAAAACGCGTATCCACGCCTTTCCCATCGTTATTATCAATTAAAAGCCAAATGGTTAGGCGTTGAAGAACTAAATTATTGGGATCGCAACGCCCCACTTCCCGAAACACCAAAATCACTTGTGTCATGGGACGATGCGAAACAAATTGTTCTGTCTGCCTATAAAGATTTTGCGCCAGAAATGTCTGAGACAGCGAGAGACTTCTTTGACAAAGGTTGGATTGATGCAGCGAATCGCGAAGGCAAAGCACCGGGTGCTTTTGCCCACCCAACTGTGCCATCCGCGCACCCATATGTGTTGATTAACTACATGGGAAAAGCTCGTGATGTGATGACACTTGCACATGAATTAGGCCACGGCGTACACCAAGTTCTAGCCGGCGACCAAGGCGCATTAATGGCGTCTACTCCACTCACACTTGCCGAAACAGCATCTGTTTTTGGTGAAATGCTGACATTCCGTGCGATCTTAAACAAAACGGAAGATGCGCGAGAGCGGAAAGCTATTTTAGCCCAAAAAGTCGAGGACATGAT
>CAJQOR010000067.1 GCA_905479965.1 uncultured Rhizobiaceae group bacterium
CTTGGCTTGAAATACACAAGGTGCCACGGTCATCTTCTGGGATATAAACAGTTTCAACTTCAACCGGTTTGCCCGCACCACCTGAAGGAAAGCGCATAAGCCATTTTCGAGTTCCATCATTTGAAATTTGCTCTTCGATTATTTCTGGTCTGGAAATATCAAAGTGCTCCTGGAGTTTCTGTCTGAGATCTTTGGAGACATTGTGCATATCTGCAAAGTCGGAAACACCGCGCACATAAAACCAATGCCAAAGTTGGCTTGCGCGCATTTTCAGTTGTTTCTCAGCGATGCCAATAGATCTGAGTTGGTCAATCAGCTCAATTTTCGGAAGGCCAATAAGATGCTTTTTGCTGGTCGAGCCCGTTTTTAAGCGGTTGTCGACTTCAGTTCTGACGTCTTTGTCGGTCAAATCAATGGAAATAGCCATTGTTGTCTATGCCTTTATAATTTCGTGGTTGGTGCTCAGATAACATCAAATTGCAGAAGCGTCACGAGATATTCTTAAAACTAATAAAATCACCAAAACATCAAAAAGGCCGGTAAACCGGCCTCATTGAATTCTCAACAATGTGAATTGCGAACTTAACTGCAGCTTGAGATGTTTTTCAATGCAGCTGTAATGCCTGATAGTGAAAAGCTGTAATCGCGGTTATTGCCATTTCTTGATGACACAACTTGCACTGTTGCGGAACTACCTGCGCGCAATGCTGCTACAAAAGCAGGACCTTCAGCAGCGTTTTCAATATGGGCGACTTTGCCACGTGAAATAAATTGGAAGTTTTTGTCGCCAACTTGCACTTTAACTTTAGAATCTTGGCGTAGCTTGTAACTCATCATCACCTGCGGTTCGTAGACAACATTTTGACCAACGCGTTGTGCAACCAACAAATAGTTCTGCCCGTGTGATAATGTGCGGCCGTCCTCTGAGAGTGGCGCTGCCGTTTTATGCGGTGATAAAACGTAACACACTTTTCCATTTGGTGATTGGTAAGAATAAGCGCCCCAAGCGTTAAACTCTTGTATGAGCGCTGGAGTTTGCGCATTCGCGATCATTGGGCCCATAAATGCAAATATTGCACCTAGAGCCAGCATAATTTTCATTTTTTTACTAAACATAGCGATGATCTCTTTCGTCAAAAACATTGTCATCCCCCTCACTTTGTGTACCCTTGGCGCCGGATCGGCAGTGTCGACTAAAACCGTTCTGTCGCCCTGTTCCATTTTGCAACAATTGTAGTTACCAAACCGTCAACAAGTAACAAACAATTCAATTTTTGAGATTTTTTTTCGATTAACCAGTAATTTCAGCCCACTAGCCCTTTTATTATGAATAAATTTCGGCAATAGTTTGGCAGTAATGTTCGAACCAATTATGAAAATCGAAACTGCGGTCGATTTTGGTAGGGGCAAATAAGAATAAAAAAAGGAATATTGTGAATGGGGCGTGATCAGCATGGTCACTTTGCGAAGCTGGCCAATGCAGTAGCGGTTAATCGTGATCAAAAGGCATTTGGGGAACTTTTTGATTATTTTTCACCTCGCATTAAGTCGTATTTTATCCAGCTTGGGGCCGTTCCCGAGCACGCTGAAGATATGTCACAGGATGTGATGTCCGCTTTGTGGCACAAAGCACATTTGTTTGATTCTTCAAAATCCTCGTTGTCCACGTGGCTGTTTCGGGTTGCCAGAAACCGCAGAATTGACTTGCTGCGCCGAGACCGGTCGGCATTGATCGACGTCAATGATCCAATTTTTGTGCCACCAGAGCCGATTTCCCCAGATGACTATGTTGAAGAAGAAGAACGCGATGAGCATGTAAGGCGTGCGCTTTCATTGCTTCAGGATAAACACGCAGATATTATACGTATGTCGTTCTTCTTAGGGCTTTCTCACAGCCAAATTGCAGAAAAGTCAGGCTTGCCACTTGGGACGGTTAAATCTCGAATACGCGTTGCTTTTCAAAAACTTAGAGAGACACTGGAAGAGGATATTGGCTCCCCTGATGACCTCAAATGAGCAGCATTAAGCGTCTTTGATATCGCTCTTTAAGTCTTTTAAGGCTTGTCGCGCAGCGTCGCGTTGTTCAATTGTCATGTGTTTTTTCAACGTCGATAATGCGACCGTTAAAACAGCGACATCATCACCAAAACCAATCATCGCGATAAAATCTGGAATGAGATCCGTGGGTAGGACAAAATAGGCAAGTGCTGCAAGTAAAATACCGCGCACATGTGTTGGGGTATTGGCATCCATAGCGCAGAAATAGGCGGTCACTACATCTTCTGCAAATGGCAATTGGGCCAGTGCGTTTTTTAAAGTCGGCCAAAATTTTCGGCGTATTTTTTTCTCTTGTTTTTGCTGCTGCTCAATATCGGCAGGCGACAAAATTGCATTGATTTCGTTTTCGCTGATTGTTTTCTTACCCATGCATTAGATTTGGGGTACACTTGCGTATAATTCAATCTATCAAGCATTATTTCAGATGAAATGAAGGTTTGCCTTACTTAGATCCAACTAAAATTTGAGTGATTTCGTGACATGAGTGGAAACATAAGATCAATATTATTTGTTTGCATGGGCAATATCTGTCGCTCCCCAATGGTGGAAGGGGTATTTAAAGCGAAAATCACAACCACATCTTTGGTCAAAAGCATGGACATTGATTCAGCTGGAACGGGCAGCTGGCATGAGGGAAATTTGCCTGATACTCGCGCTATCAAAACAATGCAAAAACACAATATTGATATCACTGATCAGCGCTCACGTCCGATAGGACAGCACGATTATATTAAATTTGATCTGATCCTAGCGATGGATCATGATAATTTGGATTTATTGATCGCCAATGCGCCGCTAGAAGAGCAACATAAAATCCATTTATTTATGGACTTTGCATCTGGGCAAGATACGCCGATCCCCGACCCCTATTATGGTGAAGGTAATGGCTTTGAAATGGTTTTTCAGATGTTGGACAAAGCATGCGTTGGGCTTGTTGAGAAACTTGACGCTAAGTAATCTTGATGATTGTTCACATCTAATGGATAGCGTTCTTCAACAATATAGGGTCTGCCACCGCGTGAGTTTTTGGACGACATCACCACAAATTCTTCAACCTTGAACGTGTTTGATTTGAAGTTACTTCGCGCATGTAGATAGTCACTTAATGCATATGAATTCGTATGGCGCAGTCTAGCGAGCGTCACATGAGGGGTGAACTTTCGTCCATCCGGTAATATGCCGATACGTCGGCACTGGTTGTCAATCGAGGCTTGAAGTGAATTGAGAGTGTCTGATGCTGTGATATTTGCATAAAGTGCACGCGGTTTTTTGGACCCAAAGATATCAATGCCATTTAACTGCAGTTCAAATTCCTGCTTTGTGACATGATCAAATGCATCCAGTACATCATCAGCCGTTCGCTGATCGACATCGCCGATAAATCGTAAAGTGAGGTGATAGTTTTCGACATCAATCCAACGTGCACCTTGTAGCCCGCCTCGCAGCAGTGACAAGCTTTGTGCGACATCCTTCGGAATTTCCAATGCTGCAAATAACCTTGGCATGGCGGTACTCCTGATCGAATCATCTATGATGTGACCATGAGTTGATGACAAGTTCAAGAATTATTGATGTTTGGGGAAAATCTTACCTATTCATCCACAAGCTGTGCTTTAAAAAACGGTTCCGCGACAGGGAGGATCTTTTCGACCATAACGGCAATGCCATCTGGATTGGGGTGAATGCCATCGGATATGTTAAGTTCTGGTATTCCAGCAACACCATCGAGGAAAAATGGGTAGAATTCAACCTCGTATTTATTCGCTAGATCTGGATAAATTGTATTAAACGTCTGCTCATAATCTGTTCCCATATTGGGTGGTGCAAGCATACCCATCAAAAAGACAGTGATTTTTCGCTCGCTCAAACGGGCCATCATCTTGTCTAAATTTTCTCGTGTTGTTTCGACAGGCAAGCCACGCAGCGCATCATTGGCACCGAGTTCTAAGATCACAACATCCGTACCGTCAGGAATAGACCAATCAAGGCGCGCTAAGCCACCTGATGTGGTATCACCTGAAACGGCTGCATTTGTCATATTAATTTCAAGCCCGTTGGCATTGAGCGCTTCAGCTAATCTATTGGGGAAAGCATCCTCGCGATCGAGTTGATAGCCGGCCATTAAGCTATCTCCAAAAGCAACGACCTCAAGTGGTTTTGCAACGGCATTGGTCACTAAAACGCACATTAGGATCAAGCAGGCAGAGAAGATGCCAGTAAATGCGCTTGGGAGATCTTTTATTTTCATAGTCCAATACCTATTTGCAAACGTAATGAGCTTTAACAATTGTAAGATTTATACATATAGGGACTAAGAGCCGTGCCGCAAACACTTATCGAATTAAAAAATGCTGATCTGACGTTAGGAAGCGAGGCATCCTCGGTCCATGTGCTTAAAAATATGAACCTTCAATTAAATGAAGGCGAGAGTGCTGGTATTGTTGGGCCTTCAGGTTCAGGTAAATCAACCTTGTTGATGGTTCTTGCTGGGTTGGAGCGACTTGATAGTGGCGAAGTTCATATAGCTGGTTCTGCAATTCACGAGATGAGCGAAGATGAAGCAGCTGCTTTCCGCGGCCGAAATATTGGCATTGTGTTCCAAAGTTTCCACCTTATTCCAAACATGACAGCACTTGAAAATGTCGCTGTGCCGCTTGAATTAGCGGGCGAGAAAAACGCCTTTCAAAAAGCCAAAGAAGAGCTTGTTGCTGTTGGCTTGGGAGAGCGTTTAACCCATTACCCTTCGGAATTATCTGGTGGTGAACAACAACGCGTTGCAATAGCACGCGCGCTTGCGCCTTCGCCGAAGCTTTTAATTGCCGATGATCCGACAGGTAATCTTGATGGAGATACTGGTCAAC
>CAJQOR010000068.1 GCA_905479965.1 uncultured Rhizobiaceae group bacterium
ACCGTCTTCGCCACCATAGGCGCCCCAAGAGATCGCGAAATAGTAAAACATCTGCCCAAAAGCGAGCGTAATCATAATAAAATATGCACCATCGGTACGCAGACAAAGCGATCCCACCAGAAGCGCAGCAATACCTCCAAAAATGAGCGCTAATGGCCATGTAATGAGCATCTGTTGAGTGCCATCAATGATAAACCAGCCATCATAAATTGGTATATAATTTTGCGCATGAGTTGCCAAAATCCCAACGACATATCCACCAATACCAAAATAAACGGCATGGCCAAAACTAATCATTCCGCCATTACCTAACGCAAGATTTAGCCCAACACCCGCCAGCGCAAATATCGCAGCTCTCGTTGCAAGTGTTACCCAATAAGCCTCACCAATTGAGTTTGCGACAACAGCAAAAATCAACAAGGTTGCCCAAACGAGAAATGTTAAATAACGTTCTGACATTATGTTGCACCTCCCATGAGGCCTTTGGGCCGCACAAGCAAAACAAGTGCCATAAGAATATAAATAATCATTGACGATAAAATTGACCCAATGTCTTGTGAACCAAACAGCGCAGTGCTCCATATCGGCAATAAATATGCACCAAGCGTTTGCACCAAGCCGATTAAAATCGCACCAACCAATGCTCCTTGAATAGACCCGATACCGCCAACAACGATGACCACAAACGCTGTGATGAGAACAGGCTCACCCATACCAACCTCAACCGATTGCAACGTGCCCACAAGCGCGCCGGCAAAACCCGCAAGCCCAGCACCAACAGCAAACACAAGCGTATACAAAAACGAAATGTTAACACCGAGCGCTGAAATCATCTCGCGATCAGACTCCCCCGCTTGTATTTGTATTCCAATGCGTGTGCGCGTAATGAGAAAATATAGCCCAAGCGCGATCGTCAATCCAACAGCAATTAAGACCAATCGAAATAGGGAATATTCAATCCCAAAAGGAAGAGAAACAGGACCCGACAAAACAGCAGGGATATTCAAGTAAAGCGGAAATGATCCAAAGAGCATTCGGGTACCCTCTGAAAAAATTAAGATCAATGCAAAAGTTGCCAGCACTTGATCAAGGTGGTCGCGTTGGTAAAGCCGCCTTATAACGAGCAGTTCAACCAAAACTCCCGCGAGTGCTGCAGCGCATGCACTTGCGAGTAACGCCAGTAAATAGGAGCCTGTTTGATCCGCCACAAAGGCTGCTGCAAAAGCACCCACCATGAACAAAGATCCATGGGCAAGATTAATCAATCCCATAACACCAAAAACCAGGGTGAGACCCGCTGCCATCAAAAACAGCATCACTCCAAGCTGAAGTCCGTTTAATATCTGTTCGATTAAGAGTAATGTCATGGAAGAGTAAGGCCTGCTAAAAGCCGATGCTTAGATTAAGGGAAGATAGGTTGGATATCATCATGTGAACATTGGTATACGACAAAGACGTTCAAGTCTCTAGTCCTTCGCATATGTCAAAGACGCCCATAATGTCTCCCATACTGCTCCTTTTTCATTATCTGTTTCTGCTAGTCTTAATTGAACCGTATCCACCAAATAGCTATGACCACTTTCGATAGGTAAGTTCGCAACGCCCAACTCATCGGTTCGATGCAAAGTAACTTCAACTTCCCCAGAAGGAGCTTTATCAAAAAGTTCGATCTGCACATCGATAAGCGGCTTATCTTGATAAAAGGCTTTCACAGGCATCCCCCCTGTTGTGTCGTCTGAATAGGGGTTTAATAAAGCGACCAATTCTATCTCCAAGCCAACTTTGATATCAGCACCGTCAGCGGTTCCAACACCGACCAGAGATTTTGCAAAGCGCCGATATAACTCTTTAAAACCTTTTTCTGGAAAACCTAACGCCAGATGTTCTGTCTTATCTAATTTGAAGTCCTTGTGATCAATGAACTTTTGAAATTTAGCCCACTCAGAATAAGATAAATCATTTGAAATTGTTTCGACCACGAGTATCCTCAAGCCATCTTCATCAACTTGTTTTGAAATTGCAGGGCGTTGTCCTAATTCTCCCGCTATCATCTGTTGAGATTGTCCAACAAACATGTCAAACTTTACATATCGATCGCGAATATACGCAAACGAACTACCTTTAAAATTTTGGCCATTGCGAATATCAGCAACCAACATTTCAGAGGCGTTTATTGTATAATCTTGTGGCTCAACCCAAAATTCATGCCCTGTCACATATGTAGCATTTAAAAACACTAGAAGACCTAAAATCCGAGCATAAATCATGAACTTCTCCAATAAAATAATTGTTATATTTCCTACTGCGCGCCTCCTGATAGTGTCAACTATCCTTGCTGTTTTCGCAATCACAATCAAACCAGCATTAGCGCATGAATTACAGCCTTCAATCGTAAATTTGACCATTACAGATGATCAGGTAAATGGCGAGTTGGAAATATCATTGGAGCCACTAATTTCAGGAATGGATCTAGGCTCGATAGACAATACAGACGATGCACCTGAAGCTGCGCAATATGATGCATTACGAGCTCTTTCCTCTGACGAATTAGAAGCAAAGTTCAATGAAGTTTGGCCAGAGCTAAAATCGAAATTTCAAATCAACGCGGGTACAAATACTCTTGATGTCGTCATGGGTGACGTCAGCATCCCCGAAATTGGGGATATAGAACTAAGCCGAACATCGATGCTGCAAATCTCTGCGGCTCTGCCAGATGATGGGTCAGACATCACCTTTGGATGGAATCCTGAATTGGGTGAAATTATCATCAGGCAATTAAAAGCCGATGGCGACGTTAATTATGCAACGCTTTTAACATCAGGCGGCACATCTGAACCCATGCCACGCATTGGCGGGGTCAATGTAAGTAGCGTTGATAACTTCTTCAATTACATCGTAATCGGGTTTGAACACATCATCCCAAAAGGGCTTGATCACATCTTATTTGTGTTGGGATTGTTCTTTTTCTCATTAAAAATGCGCCCACTTATTCTGCAAATTACAGCATTTACTCTCGCACATACTCTCACGCTTGCAATGGCAACGATGGGATGGGTGTCAATATCTGCATCTGTTGTGGAACCACTCATTGCACTTTCTATCGCTTTTGTTGCGCTAGAAAATGTTCGCGGTGGAGAAATCACCATTAGACGCACCGCCATTATTTTTGCCTTCGGCTTATTGCATGGCTTAGGGTTTGCCTATGTCTTGGGCGATGTTGGGCTTGCGCCATCTCAATTCATCTCTAGCTTGATCGCATTTAACATCGGCGTTGAATTTGGACAATTAAGCATTATCGCAATTGCCTACATTACCCTTGGCCTCACCTTTGGCAAAAAACCTTGGTACCGTTCTTACATTGCAATTCCAGCATCTGTCTTAATTGGCGCTGTGGGGATTTATTGGACAATCGAGCGTGTATTTTTTTAATGTGAATGTAATTTTTTTGTTGAATGTACTATATTTGTTATCGATAACTTATTATAAGAGAAAGAACATTTTAGTCCAATGGCTAAAAGAATTGGGAGATTTATATGAGCAAAATAGCACTTATCACAGGTGGGGGTTCTGGTATCGGTTTAGCATGTGCAAAAACACTTGCGCAAAACGGTTACCACACCATTTTAACAGGTCGCAGAGAAGCAGCTCTTCTTGATGCTTGCAAAATCATTGGTGAAGCCCACAGCTCCGCTATTGCATGCGATGTTACATCACCTGAGGATGTTGATACGCTTTATAACAAGATCGAGAAAGATCATGGCCGCTTGGATGTTGTGTTCAACAATGCAGGAAATAACGTCACCGCCGCGCCCATCGGCGATGTTCCGGTTGAAGATTTTATCAAAGTCATCAATGTGAACTTGATCGGCGCGTTCACCATCGCTCGCGGTGCTTTTAACCTCATGCGCAAACAGACCCCACAAGGTGGTCGCATTATCAATAATGGCTCAATCTCCGCATCATTGCCGCGACCAGGGTCGGCACCTTACACATCATCCAAGCACGCCATTACTGGTCTAACGCGCTCGATCTCACTTGATGGTCGGCCTTACAATATTGCATGCGGCCAAATTGACATTGGTAACGCTGCATCCGACATGACTGCAAAAATGAGCGGTGGCGTTCCACAGGCTGATTTATCGATCAAGCCTGAACCCGTGATGGATGTCCAACATGTCGCAGATTCTGTGTTGCATATGTCAAACTTGCCGCTCAGCGCAAATGTTCAATTCATGACAGTTATGGCAACCACCATGCCATTTGTAGGGCGCGGATAGCTCTTCAAAACCCAACCATAAGCATTGATTAAGCGCTTTGGCGCTTGATCAATGTTGGCTCTGTCTCAACAACTTTGTCTGATTTTATAACATTGTCAACGGACAGTAATTCGATGATTTTTTCTGCCGCAGATTTACCAATTTGCGCTGCACACACATCAATTGTGGTTATGGTCGGATTTAAAAACGCACCCAATTCATAGGCACCAAATCCGCCAATTTTAATATCATCTGGCACATTCATTCCCATTCTTTGGCATTCGGTAATTGCACCAAACGCGATGAGATCTGACACGCACATAACCGCTTGCGTATCCGGCCATTCTTTCATAATAGAACGGATGCCGCTCGCCCCAGGCTCCATTGAAAAAGGTGCTAACTCCTGAAACGACACGCGCTCACTTGAAAGACCGTGCTTTTGCATCGAATTACAAAACCCCAAATAACGATCTCGACCGCGGCTATCACGGGAATTATCACCGCCAATGAAGCCAATCTTCGTGTGACCTTGTTCAACAAAATGCTCAAACATCAATTCAGATGCCTGCAAATTTGAAAATCCAACGACGTGATCGATGGGTTTTTCGGGGATATCCCATGTTTCTATGACAGGAATCCCAGAATTTTCTAAAAGCAAACGACAACGATCCGTGTGCATACCACCTGTAACGACAATCGCCTCAGGGCGTTTTTTCAAAAGCTGCTCAACCAACTGTTCTTCGCGATCAACGTGATAATTCGTGTAGCCCAAAAGAACTTGTAAATCTTGTTCAACCAGACCGTCAGAAAACGCCCTGACGGTATCTGCGAAGTTACCATTGTTAATCGATGGAATTGTGATCGCAACGAAGCCAGATTTCCCTGAGGAAAACTCAGATGCGCGCGTGTCTAAAACATAGCCCAATTCATCAGCAGCTTTTTGAATTTTCTCGCGCGTTGCCTTGCTCACCGACGTATCCGGTTTAAGAGCACGAGAAACAGTCATGCTGGAAACGCCAGCAAGATTGGCCACATCTGCCATTGTGGGCAGCTTTGTTTTGTTTCTCAATTTAAAGCTCCATCTTTGTTGAGCGAAAACTAATCCGAATTAAGGATGTTTCTATCAGGTCCTTTAAAATATTCCATCAACACTGGCAAATCTTCTTCACCAAAACCAGCCGCTGTCAGCATTTTATAAATTTCCATACAGGCGGCAGTGATCGGCATCGAGGTGTTGGTTGAAAGTGATAAATCCTGTGCAAATTTTAAATCTTTGATCATATTGGCAAGTCTACCTTGGCGTGAGTAGTCCTTACTTGCATAACGGGGCATAAATTCCTGCAAAATCGCACTATCTGCACGCCCACCAGCAAGAGCACCGGGAATTTTGGACGCATCAACGCCAGCATCCAACGCCAATTGTGTGGCTTCGGCGACTGCGACAAAGTTTAACCCACACAAAACTTGATTGATAATCTTGGTCGTTTGCCCAGCTCCGCTTGGCCCCATATGCGTCATGTTCGTTGCCAGCAGCTTTAAACACTCCATCGCACGCGCAACATAGCGATCTTCGCCACCAATCATCAGCGTTAACTCACCAATCAATGCTTTAGGCGCACCACCAGATAAAGGCGCATCGACCCAACCAATATTACGCTTACTTGCTTTTTCTGCCATTTCGCGCGTTTCTTCAGGACCAACGGAAGACATATCAATAAAGATCGCATCAGATTTTGCACCAGTGACGGCCCCGCCCTCGCCAAAAGCTGCAATCTCGACAATTTTGGAAGCGTTCAAACTAAACACGACAAAATCCGCCTCTTCAGCTGCATTTGCCGCAGATGTTGCAGCGCGCGCACCCTTATCAACCAATTCTTGAACACGCTCTTTATCCAGATCAAAAACCAAAAGCTCGCACCCAACATCAAGAAAGCGAGTTCCAATGGCTCCGCCCATGGCACCTGCGCCAATCAATCCTATTTTAAACACAATCAACTACCTTTGTTTTGACCGTTAATTTCTAAGATAATACGTGCGACAATCTCATCTGATGACACACCGATATCAGCAATAATCGCCTGTTCCCTTTCAATAAGTGGTTCAAGCGTAGCGAACTGACTTTGCAGCAAACTTAGCGGCATAAAATGACCACCGCGTTTTGCCATGCGGTCTGCAATGAGTTCTTGAGAACCAGACAGATGAATAAACGTTACACGTTCTCCTGCCTCTTGTTCGATCAAATCGCGATAAGCAAGTTTTAACGCCGAACACCCTGCAAAAATCATCCCTTCAGCACTGGCCATCTCCCGGCCGATAATTTTGAGCCACGGCCAACGGTCTTCATCCGTTAACGCAGTGCCAGCACTCATCTTTTCGATATTGCTTTGAGGGTGAAAACTATCTCCCTCTAAATAGGTGCCATCCAACTGATCCGCGAGCGCATTACCAACTGTTGACTTGCCGCATCCGGCAACTCCCATAACAATGAAAAGTCTGTTGTTTTGAACTGACATATCGATCTGTTTTTACAAACTAGCTGTAATTCCGCCATCAACATAAAGTGTATGACCATTGACAAAACTAGATCCTGCAGAGCTTAAGAAAATACAGGCGCCAACCAGTTCTTCAACATTTCCCCATCGCCCTGCAGGAGTTCTTTTCTCAAGCCAAGCGCTGAATTCTGAATCAGCAACCAGCGCGGCGTTGAGAGGAGTATCAAAATATCCAGGTGCAATCGCATTACATTGCAAACCATACTTTGCCCAGTCGGTAGCCATGCCTTTGGTCAAATTTCCAACGGCACCTTTCGTTGCAGTATAAGGTGCAATACCGGGGCGCGCTAAAGCAGTTTGCACTGACGCGATATTAATGATCTTACCAGCTTTTCGTTTGATCATGTGGCGCGCAACAGCCTGTCCAACACTGAATACAGATGCGATATTAGTCATCAATAGTTTTTCAAACATATCAGCGGGGAAATCTTCCAAAGGTGTACGATGCTGCATGCCTGCATTATTGACCAGAATATCGATCGCACCATGTGTGTCTTCAAATTGATCGACAGCCACTTTTACGCCCTCGTGATCAGTTGCATCAAAAGCAAGCTCAAACACTTTTGCGCCTGTAGCTTTCAGCTCGTCAGCAGCCTTGGAAAGCTTTGTTTTATCACGCCCATTTAACACAATTGCAGCACCTGATGCCGCCAATCCTTTGGCAAGCGCAAAGCCGATCCCCTGCGATGAGCCGGTAATCAATGCGGTTTTTCCATTAAGGTCAAAGAGGGCGTGTGTCATTATTTCACTTTCAATTTTTAACTGGACAGGTATTGGTTCGGTGTATAAATGTTATCGATATCAAAAGCAAGCCATATTAGGATTATTGAATGTCTAAAGTTGAAATTTTACAGATGGGCCCCTATTCAGAACGAGACGAAAAGATGCTCATGGAACAGTTTAAAGTCCATCGATATTTTGACCAGAAAGATCAGGCTACTTTTCTACAAGAACACGGCAACTCAATAAAAGCGATTGCCACGCGGGGCGATCTTGGCGCTGACGCTAACCTTATAAATTCGCTCCCTAATTTAGAGATTATCAGCATCTACGGGGTGGGGTTTGATGCAGTGGATATCGACGCTGCAAAAGCGCGTGGCGTACACGTGACCAACACACCTGATGTCTTGACAAAAGATGTTGCGGACCTTGCAATTGCGATGATGCTAACGCTTGGTCGCAAGGTAAACGAGGCGGCAGATTGGGCCAGAAGCGACTGGGCGAAAAAGGGCATGTTCCCGCTTACCAGACGTATTCACGCAAAGCGCGCAGGTGTGCTCGGTTTAGGGCGTATTGGATATGAAATTGCACGCCGACTTCAAGGTTTTGATATGGACATAAACTATAGCGCACGGGGGCCACATGAACTCAAGGAGAACTGGGGATATATTGCGGATCCAATTGAATTGGCCGAAAACAGTGATGTATTATTTGTCTCTCTCGCAGCGTCTAAACAAACACATCACATTGTCAATAAAGATGTGCTTGATGCATTGGGGCCTGACGGTATGGTCATCAACATCTCACGCGCATCAAACATAGATGAAATAGCATTGTTGGACGCCTTAGAAGCGAAAACTTTGGGGTCCGCTGCGCTAGATGTGTTCGAAGGTGAACCTGATATCAACCCGCGATTTTTAAATCTTGATAATGTGCTGTTACAGCCACATCATGGTTCAGGAACGGTGGAAACACGTGAAGCTATGGGGGAACTTGTGTTTGAAAATCTCAAGGCTCATTTTGACGGCAATAAATTGCCGACACCCGTTGTTTAAATTATAGGAAATATTATGCGTTCAATCGTTATTCACAAAGCCAAAGACCTTCGAATAGAAGAGACCGATGTGCAAGCACCTCAAGCTGGAGAAGTTTTAGTGCGCATCGCAACGGGCGGCATCTGCGGATCAGACCTGCATTACTACAACCATGGTGGTTTTGGCACAATTAAAGTCAAAGAGCCGATGATTTTGGGCCATGAGGTTTCAGGCTATATTGAAAAATTGGGCCCCGATGTTGAAGGTCTTGCCGTCGGTGATCTGATCGCACTGTCACCATCGCGCCCTTGCAACACATGTCAATATTGCCTTGAGGGCAAACAAAATCACTGTGAGAATATGAGATTTTATGGCTCAGCCATGCCTTTCCCGCATATTCAGGGCGCCTTTCGCGAGTTAATCGTTGCTGACGCATCACAATGTGTCAAAGCTGAAGGCCTGTCATCCGGCGAAGCAGCTATGGCAGAACCTTTATCTGTTTGCTTACACGCAACCCGACGAGCTGGTGATTTACTTGGCAAAAAAGTTCTCATTACAGGTTCAGGCCCCATCGGGACCTTAAGTGTATTAGCAGCACGCGCGGCGGGCGCTGCAGAAATTATCGTAACCGATTTAGAAGACGAAGCTTTGTCTTATGCTTTAAAAGTTGGAGCTAACAAGACCATCAATATGATGACGCAAGCAGACGATCTTGACGTTTATAAACAAGGCAAGGGCTATTTCGATGTCTTGTTTGAATGTTCAGGTGCCGCACCAGCACTTGCAGCCGGGATATCTGTTATGCGACCTCGCGGCATCGTTATGCAACTTGGCTTGGGTGGCGACATGACAATTCCTATGCAAGCACTCACAGCAAAAGAATTAGATTTACGTGGTTCATTTCGTTTTCACGAAGAATTTGCAATGTCCGTCAAGCTCATGCAACAGGGCCAAATTGATGTAAAACCACTTATCTCACACACGGTCAAATTGGATGACGCCATCTCAGGCTTTGAAATTGCAGGGGATCGCAAACAGGCAATGAAGGCGCAAATCGAATTTACATAAACTTAACTGTGGGTCCAGAGCAAATTGCTAAAACTCAACTTCTGCACCCACAGCTTCAAGTGCTGCAAGAGCAACGGCAATATCTTGCTCGGGCGAACCTGAACCAACACCGATACCACCCACGCATTGACCATCCTTGATAATTGGCAGACCACCGCTGAGACCTGTCACATTGCCTCCCGTTGCCGCACCAATTGCAGGGCGAACAGCCTCTGGGATATTTGAGCTTGGTCCACAAATCGAAGCGGCAGTTAGCGCTTTTGAAAGCGCACTTTTTCGGCTTAAAAACTTAGCGCCTGTCATTTTGATTTCAGCTAACAATTCACCGCTTGCATCGACGATTATAATGCATTGCGGCTGGTTAATGTCTTCAGCTTTGTTTACCGCGGCCTGTAACATCGATAAACTTGCTTGGTGCGTGAGAATGAGGCTTGTTTGAAAATTCATGTGGGAATTCCACTTGCTGTTTACGTAATATATGTTATCGATATCAAAAAAACACGCGGAGATAAATAGATGTCTTTCTTTGAAGCAGCAGATCCTGTCTTTTCCACCTATGTTTTGGGCAATGCGCCTTTAAAACAACTCGCCACCGGATTTGATTGGTTGGAAGGCCCGGTTTGGTTTGGAGATG
>CAJQOR010000069.1 GCA_905479965.1 uncultured Rhizobiaceae group bacterium
TTCAGGTCTGCTGATTGGTACAGAACTTAGCGCAGCAACAAAGGACATGGGAACGGTTGAAGAAGTATTTATTGTTGGGCGTAATGATCTTGCCGATCGGTATGAAATTGCATTGCGTGCCGCTGGCATTCGTTGTCGCCGCGCGCCGGATAACATAGCCGCTAAAGGTCATTTTTTGATTGCTCAAGCGGCAGGGTTGGTATCATGATAGAATTTGCGGACGCATTTGCCTCAAACCCTTTAATCGCCATCCTTCGTGGTTTGTCACCCGAGAATGCAGAGCCTGTAGCGGATATATTGATTGAAGCTGGGTTCCGCATTATAGAAGTGCCTTTGAATTCCCCTCAACCACTTGTGTCGATAGAAAAAATATCCAAACGGCATGGAAATCACGCAATAGTTGGCGCTGGAACCGTTTTAACCCCGAAAGATGTTGACGCGGTTGCCAATGCAGGTGGCAAAATAATCATTTCGCCCAATATGAACATCGAAGTCGGTCGCACTGCTTTGGATCGCGACCTATATTGGTGCCCAGGTGTCATGACGCCAACTGAAGCATTTACCGCGCTTGACCTCAATGCGACTATGTTGAAATTCTTCCCGGCTGAAATAATATCACCTTCAGCAATCGCCGCCATGCGTGCAGTATTGCCGAAAAAGGCCCTTGTTGCAGTTGTCGGGGGGATTTCGCCTCAAACGATGGCGAGTTATAGTGCCGTAGGTGTTGATGGATTTGGACTAGGATCGGCCTTGTTCAAACCGGGTTACAGTTTCGATGAGATTGACAATCGTGCTCGGGAGTTTGTGAAAGCAAGGGAGCAATAAAGTGAAGCAAATACTCGTGACCGGCGGAACACGTGGAATAGGTGCGGGAACCGCTCGAGTTCTTGTCGATGCGGGGTATTCCGTTATTGCTGCTTCCGCGTCACAGACAGAGCTTGATGCTTTTGTCCCCAATGATGCAATCAAACTTAGCCTTCTGGATGTGACTGATCAGTCTTCTGTCGACGCCGTTTTCAATTCTATCAATGAGCTACATGGATTGGTGAATTGCGCCGGTATCCTGCGCAGAGTTGATGAATATAATATTGACGTCTTCCAACAAGTCATAGATGTGAATCTCACAGGAACAATGCGATGCTGCCTTGCTGCCCACGACTTACTATCTCATAGCGGTGGAAGTATTGTGAATACTGCATCTATGCTTAGTACGTTTGGTGGACCGTTGGTACCCGCTTATTCTGCTTCAAAAGGTGGCGTGTCCCAGCTGACTAAGGCACTGGCAGGACAATGGGCTGACGATGGAATTCGTGTAAATGCAATTGCCCCAGGCTGGATCGAGACAGAAATGACACAGGGGCTCCGCGATGATCCTAAGCGAACTGAAGGGATTATGGCTCGCACGCCAATGAAACGTTGGGGTCAAGTACAAGAGGTTGGTGCGTTAGTGCGTTGGCTTTTAAGCAGCGAAGCCAGCTATGTCTCCGGTTCGATTTATCCGGTCGATGGTGGTTACCTCGCAATCTAAGGAACAATAATATGACCGATGATAATTCTAGAATGCCTTATCAGTTGCCTTTTCCAAAGGACGCGCAGGAGGAAATAGTGATCCCAAATGCTGTCACCGAGGATGATAGGCTATGGGTGCCACAAGCTGAAAATGTTTGGTTTCGGCCACTTTGCCTCAATCGATCTCAGGGCTACTGGATGAACCTTTTAAAAGTACGCAAAGCTGGCGTTTTGTCTCGTCATAGACATCCCCAACCCGTACACGGATTTGTTCTAAAAGGTCGATGGCATTATTTTGAGCACGATTGGCAAGCTGAAGAAGGTTCTTATGTCTACGAACCTCCTGGTGAAACGCATACATTGGTCGTGCCTGATGATGTCGAAGAAATGATTACATATTTCCAAGTTAATGGCGTTATGTGCTATGTCGATCCGTGGGGGAAAGTAGAAGGTTACGAAGACGTTTTCACAAAGATTGACCATTGCCGAAAACACTTCACAGAAGTGGGTCTTGGCGAAGATTTTGTAGAACAGTTCATTAGATAGATAACAATCAGTTGGCTAAATTGATATTGGATTTGATATCTGATTTTCCTACCTGTTCCGACACCATCCGCATGACTGGAGAGTTCTAGCTTGCACCAGATATGCAGGCTAGTTGGCATGACTAATGCTTCAAAAGTTTCTTGACGAGAGTGGATAAGAACAAACTCAACGACTTGAGCGGTCCAAATTGGAATTCAGACACTGGACTTAAGGTGAAGATTGACTTTTTATCCATCACTGTTGCAATAAAGGACGCATGGAACATTTGCTTTTTGTCGGCAGCGTGCATGCGCTCTTTACCGCATTTTTTTTGATAACTAAGCGTGGTCGGTCGTTAAATGATGGGGTTCTGGCATTGTGGTTGGTTTTCATGGCACTACCCATGATCTCGGGCGCTATTGTTCAGACTTGGCCTGATGTCTACATTCCTATTTTACGCGCGGACCTGATCTATCCGCTAACCTACGGGCCGTTTAT
>CAJQOR010000070.1 GCA_905479965.1 uncultured Rhizobiaceae group bacterium
TAGGTATTTTAGCTTCGATAATATCAAATCGATGCGCCAAATATGCAGATATGTTTTCAAACATTGTATCCAGCAAGCTAGCGATCATCGATCCTGTTACCGCGTCAAATGCCATCAAAATAAAACACCCAAACACGCAGCCATAGACGGATAGTTTGAGGTTTTTTAAGCTGTATAATTCATAATAACCATAGGTATCGAACTCAACGCCAAACCAATGGTCTGAGACGGAGTAGTCATCAGAAATCGCAATATTAAGAACTGCGCTATCTGATAGTTTGTCCGGGTATGGATTTACAAATCCGCGCACGATATGGGCAATAACACCAAATATCGCAGCAATAGTTAAAGCTGCACCATAATGAATATAACCAATTTCTTGCATTTCCATGAGCGTAATCCCGTGAATGGATCACCGATATAGCAAAGATAAACTTCGTTTCGCATAATGATTAAGTTAAAAATTTAATCAGATCGTAAACGAGAAACCCATCATCTGTGAAGATGATGGGCATCTTAGGTGTTTTGCGACTGCGAATTGCAAAACTCCTTTGGAGAGCGGACCCCCGTGATAAGATTTACTTCGGCAGAAGAACATCATCGATCACATGGATCACACCATTTGATTGGTTCACGCCAGCAATGGTCACTTTAGATGCGCCACCGCTCTCATCGAAGATATAAACGCTACTTCCATCAAGCTTTGCTGTCAGCGCATCACCGCTTACCGCGTTAAAGTTATAAGCACCGCCATTAGATTTAATCTTTGCAACGAGATCAGAGGCCGAGATTTTACCAGCCACGACGTGGGATGTGAGGACTTTTGTCAAAGCGTCTTTGTTGTCTGGTTTTAGCAAAGTTTCAACTGTACCTTCTGGCAATTCAGCAAAACCTTCATTGATCGGTGCAAATACTGTAAATGGACCATCGGACATCAAAGTATCAACAAGACCTGCGGCTTTAACGGCTGCGACCAAAGTTGTGTGGTCTTTTGAGTTCACTGCATTCTCAACAATGTTTTTGTCTGCCAACATTGGAGCGCCACCAACTATTGGGTTCATAGCATAAGCTGATCCCGTAGAGATCGCGATCGCAGCGATTGATGTTAGAATTTTTGAACGAATGTTCATTGAATGTCTCCTTTTCTGTCTTGATGCTTAGTGCATCTCTTGTCAGTGATGCTGTTTGCATCAACATATGAAGGAACGGCACATTGATAGAAAAAGTTTCAAATTAATTCTTGCATAAAGAAAATTTACGATCGAAGATTGATTGTAAGGTACTGATAATTATCTCATTATTTTAATGATGCGAATATATATATTCACGCGATGAGTTGTTTATCCAAAGCGAGAAATATAAAGTAATAACGAAATTACGACTGATGAATATATGCTGATGTGGGGCAGATCACTTTATGATTGATAATCAAAATATCGCGCAAATCATGCGCAAACGTCAAACCAGCAAAGTCTTAGGAGATATCGATCGACCACTTGAACCAACCGGGCTTGATAGCGATGAAATTGATCAATGGCTTGAAGCTGCGGGTAATGCACCTTTTCACTATCAGGCGGAACGCATTCACCGCGAAAAACTGAGCTCTCAGGTGCCTTGGCGAATGTATAAGCTAGACGCTAATGCCTGCCGTGGGGTCCTATTAGAATTAAAGCAATCAACACCCGAAGCGGGAAAGATTTTAAACATGCTGGCCGCATGTGATGCGCTTTTATTGGCAACTTGGACACCCGATACCTGTGATGATGATCAAATGATGTTTGAGGGGACTGAGCGCAATATGGAGCATATTGCAGCAGCATCGGCGGCAGTTCAAAATCTCATGTTGCTCGCAACAGATGCCGGATACCGGACCTATTGGTCAAGTGGCGGTGTTTTAAGAACCGACGATATTTTTAATCGTTTTGATATCCCGCTTTGTGAAATACTGCTGGGCGCGATCTTTATTTACCCGCAAGATGTTGGCACATCTGAGATCAAAGAAGGCAAACTCAAAGATGTCCGCGGTGAGGTAGAAGATTGGTCTCGCTGGGTCAAGTAGATTTAAAATCAATCGCTATTTGAAACAGATATCATTTCTTTTACCGCATCTTTATAGTCGATTGGTACAGTTAAATATACAAGTGGTTGAAGTAAACCTGAAGGAAATCCATTATGTTTATTGGTGAAAAAAGAAGACGCGCGCGACGCCGTGAAAGACTTCAGATGCCTGCGGCGGTACGCGCGCCACTAGGAAGGTCATTTGCGCATATCAACGACATATCTGAATTGGGTATGCGCGTAACGATGGCCAAAGACATTCAGGTAAAAACAGGTGATGAAGTGTCTGTTTACACGCGCGAGATGGGGTTTTTATATGGAAAAGTCACCTGGCAGAAGTCAAAAACACTAGGCGTTAAAATTCACACCAGCACAAATACTTACGCACAAACACTATCGGCTGTACGCGAAGCACAAGCAGAACATCGCAAGCATTTGCTATAAAAATAAAACATCTGCAATGCCACATAGTGGCATTGTCAAATGAGTTACTTCTCATCCAATGTGGTGAGTGTCTCAAGCGTTGGCATTGATGTCACGTGATAACCTGAATCCACCATATGCACTTCACCTGTCACGCCGTAAGACATATCAGAAAGCAAATAAAGTGCTGATTGCCCCACATGCTCGATCTGGATCGAGCGGCGCAATGGCGAGTTCTTTTGCTGCCATGAATACATCGCGCGCGCATCGCCAATCCCAGCGCCTGCAAGTGTTCTGACAGGGCCTGCAGATATCGCATTGACGCGAATACCTTGTGGACCGTAATCTGCAGCGAGATAGCGCACACTGGCTTCTAACGCAGCTTTTGCAACACCCATAACATTATAGTTCGGCATCACACGTGTTGAACCTGCATAAGTCAGCGTCAACATCGAGCCACCATCTTTCATCAGATTTGCAGCGCGTTTAGCCACCTCAGTAAATGAGAAACACGAGATGACCATGGTTTTGGTGAAATTGTCACGCGTTGTATCGGCATAAAGACCTTTAAGTTCATTACGGTCTGAAAACCCAATGGCGTGCACGATGAAATCAAGCCCGCCCCATTTTTCTTCAACGGTTTTAAACACCGCATCAACGGTTTCAAGGTCTTCAACATCACATGGGATAAGAAGATCCGACCCGATTGATTCCGCTAAAGGCTTAACACGTTTACCGAAGGCTTCACCTTGATAGGTAAACGCAACCTCAGCACCTGCATCACCAAGTGCCTTGGCAATGCCCCATGCAAGCGAGTGATCATTTGCAACACCCATAACGATGCCGCGTTTGCCCTTCATAACCATGCTCATAACAGCCCCCTAACCGTTATAACGGCGCATAGCGAGTGTCGCATTCGTACCGCCAAAGCCAAATGAGTTTGAAATCGCTGTATCAAATTTTGCATCATCAATGCGCTTACGCACAATTGGTACATCTGCAAATTCAGGATCAATCTCTGTGATATGCGCACTTTCACCGATGAAGTTTCCGTTCATCATCAAAAGGGTATATATGGCTTCTTGCACACCCGTTGCACCAAGTGAGTGGCCGGTGAGCGATTTAGTTGATTGGATATGCGGCATTTTTTCGCCGAAGACTTCTTTGATTGCGCCGATCTCTTTGATATCGCCCACGCCCGTTGAAGTGCCATGTGTGTTCACGTAATCAACGTCACTATCAACAGTGGAAAGTGCCATTTTCATGGAACGCACAGCGCCTTCGCCAGAAGGTGCTACCATGTCAAATCCATCAGATGTTGCGCCATAACCTACGATTTCACCGTAAATTTTTGCACCACGTGCTTTTGCATGTTCAAGTTCTTCAAGGACAACAATGCCTGCACCACCAGCAATAACAAAGCCATCGCGTGTTGCATCATATGCACGAGATGCGCTCGACGCATCATCATTATGTTTCGACGACATCGCACCCATGGCGTCAAATAAGCAAGACATTGACCAATGTAAGTCTTCGTGACCACCAGCGATGACAACGTCTTGTTTGCCCCATTGGATAAGCTCTGTTGCGTTACCAATACAATGCGCAGATGTAGAGCACGCTGATGAAATGGAATAATTCACACCATGAATTTTAAACCATGTCGCAAGCGTTGCAGATGCTGTGGAGCTCATAGCTTTTGGTACCGCAAACGGTCCAATACGCTTTGGGCTACCTTTTTCTTTTACAATGTTGGCAGCAGTCAGAATTTGGTTTGTGTCCGCACCACCTGAACCCACAACAATACCTGTGCGTTCGTTTGTAATATCGCTGTCTTCAAGGCCTGAATCTGCCAAAGCCTCTTTCATTGCCAAGTGGCTCCACGCGCCAGCGCGCGATAAAAACCGCATGGCTCTGCGATCAACATGTTCTGTTGGATCAACAAGCTTCGGCTCACCCCAGACTTGGCTTCGGAACCCATGTTCTGCGAAACTGTCTGAGAATGTGATGCCTGATTTTGCGTCTTTTAATGAAGAGCGTACTTCATCAACTCCAGTGCCGATTGAGGAAATAATCCCCATTCCTGTCACAACTACACGCCTCATATATTACCCTCTCCGTTTGGGTTATAAATCACCAATATTTTTGGTGAGACCCAGAAACTTTATGCTTTTTCTTTAAATAGACCAACGCGCAAATCTTTTGCGGTGAATACTGTTTCGCCATCGGCTTTAACCCAGCCATCAGCAATACCCAAAACCAATCGACCGCGTAGAACACGTTTGAAATCAATACCAAATTCGACAAGTTTTGTTTCAGGTGTGATCATGCCAGTAAATTTAACTTCGCCAGTTGAAATGGCGCGACCTTTGCCAGGTTCGCCCAACCAACCAAGATAAAATCCTGTAAGCTGCCACAAGGCATCTAATCCTAAACAGCCTGGCATTACCGGATCACCTTCAAAATGGCATGGGAAGAACCATAGATCTGGGTGGATATCAAACTCTGCACGGATGACACCTTTGTCATGCTCGCCACCAGTTTCAGAAATATTGGTAATGCGATTGACCATCAGCATTGGTGGCAATGGCAGTTGCGCATTGCCCTCACCAAACATCTCACCATGACTACATGTGAGTATTTCCTCGTAAGTGAAACTGGACTGCCTATCTGTTGTCAAAAAACTATCTCCCATATTCTTCAACTTACGTAATTAGTAAGTTTAAATTCAATCGATTTGCCTTCAAGCCGCTCGAACATTTTAAAATCTTAAATATTATATAACCGAATAACTCAACATGATCCTAGAAACCAGTGTTAAAGGCCAGAAAGTAGCGAATAATAGAAACTATTGCATGCTAATCCCATAAAAGTTATATGCTTATATAAGAATTTTGTATTTGGGTTAGAAGTGAATGACTTTAAATAATGAAAAAGATGACAATTGCAAGGACGCATCAACATGTGATTGCTTGTCCGCAACACGCCTTCGGTCTGTTGGATTGCGTCCCACGCGTCAGCGTGTGGCGCTTGCTGAGCTCATTTTCGAACGTGGCGATCGCCACTTAACCGCAGAGCTTTTGCAAGATGACGCTTCCAAAAGCGGTTTGTCTTGCTCTTTAGCAACAATTTACAACACGCTTCACAGGTTCAAAGACGCAGGTATGTTGCGTGTCTTGTCCGTCGATTCAAACAAAACTTATTTCGACACCAATGTTTCAGATCACCATCATTACATTATCGAAGGTAGCGATGAAGTGATGGATATCGATGCGAGCGATATCAATGTTCTAGGTTTGCCTGACGTGCCTGAAGGTATGGAAGTTGCAAATGTCGACGTGATCGTCCGCTTGCGCCCAAAGACTTAATATAAATTTATCAGTTAAAGGCTTCTCTGGGGTAAACGCCCCAAAGCTCTTCTTGGGCAGCCCAGCCTTCGACTTTATCGACACTAATCTCACACCATTCGCCATTACACTGCTCTATCTTTGCAATGACACCAGGCTCAAGTTTGGCTTTGATCGCGCTGTTTTGCGTGGCTTGCGCATGTACATTGATGTATGGAACCGGCGACTTACCGCGCATCCATGGAGCCGCAACGGCGCTTCGTTCGCCGCTTAACAATGAATGAAATACCCAACCTTCCGTACCTTCAAAATCACGAACGCGACGCCAATTATCATATTCTTGAATGATTTCCATCGGGATTGACGACTTCGTATAAAGCCACGAAACTTTATAACTCTGTCCCGGTCCGACACGCATATTGACCCGCTTTGCTTTTAAGCTCACAAAGCGTGGTATTGGTAAGCCACTGGCACCCTTTTGCGTCGTTTGCGCATAGCTATCAATGTGTCCAAAAGTGATAAAAGTTATTGCACTTACGCAAAAAACAGAAATTATATGGCGAGTTGTTATTGTCATTATCCAAAGGTCTGTTAGAGAATAGTAGGCGTTAGTTTTTCCAGATCATAATATTCTCGCATCTTGGTTAAAGA
>CAJQOR010000071.1 GCA_905479965.1 uncultured Rhizobiaceae group bacterium
ATTGATGCGGCCCATGATTGGCTCGCAGAAGAACGCCGAGGCGATCGCCGGCTTCCCGCGCTTTCTTTGTCGCAAATTATCGAGCAACTCTCGCTCACAATAGCGCGTGTTATGGCGGAAGGTTCGCTATATGATCAAGACCTTGCCGCGCTTGCAATCAAGCAATCCCGCGGTGATCTTATTGAAGCGATTTTTTTAATCCGCGCTTATCGTACCACGCTCCCAAGGTTTGGATATTCCAATCCTATTGATACAGGAAAGATGAGCTGTATTCGCCGCATCTCAGCCACGTTTAAAGATGCGCCGGGTGGGCAGATCTTAGGACCAACATTTGATTACACGCACCGTTTGCTTGATTTTACGCTTGCAGCAGAAGGTGACGATAAAATCTCGGACGACGAATATGATACACTTAAAGTTCATCATGAAATCCATGAACCATCAAAAGACATCCCGCATATCACGGAATTTCTCAACAAAGATGGCCTTATTCAAACTGAATTGGAAAGCAATTCTACACCGGATGATCTGACGCGTGAACCGCTGGAATTGCCAGCAAGTCGCGCGCTACGTTTGCAAGCTTTGACGCGCGGAGACGAGGGATTTGTGCTAGGTTTGGCCTATTCAACCCAACGCGGTTATGCACGTAACCACGCTTTTGTCGGCGAATTACGCATCGGTTATTGCCCAGTTGAAATGGATATTCCAGAGCTTGGTTTTTCTATTGATATTGGCGAGGTTCAAGTCACTGAATGTGAAACGGTCAACCAGTTCAAAGGTTCAAAAAAAGAGCCTCCACAATTCACACGCGGCTACGGTTTGGTATTTGGCCAGTCCGAACGAAAAGCCATTTCGATGGCATTGGTTGATCGTGCTTTACGCTGGAAAGAACTTGGTGAAGACTTTGTTGGCGCACCTGCGCAAGATGAAGAATTCGTGCTTTATCATTGCGATAATATTCAAGCGACAGGTTTTCTTGAGCATATCAAACTACCACACTATGTGGATTTCCAATCTGAACTCGAATTAATCCGCAAAATTCGAAAAGAAGCACTTGCGCATCAACAAGCTAAAAAAACAAAAGATAGCCAACCTTTGGAGGCAGCAGAATGAGCGAATATAACTTTGCCTATCTGGATGAACAAACAAAACGCATGATCCGCCGAGCCATCTTAAAAGGATTGGCCATCCCAGGATATCAAGTGCCATTTGCCAGCCGTGAAATGCCAATGCCGTATGGATGGGGTACGGGCGGTGTGCAAGTCTCTGCAGCCTGTTTAATGCCAGATGATGTGCTCAAAGTCATCGACCAGGGTGCCGATGACACAACAAATGCCGTTTCCATTCGTAAGTTTTTTGAAAAAACTGCAAATGTTGAAACAACTGCATCAACTTCTGATGCAACGCTCATTCAAACACGCCACCGGATTCCTGAAGAAGATTTAAGCGAAGAACAGATTTTGGTCTATCAAGTACCAATTCCCGAACCACTGCGTTTTCTTGAGCCGCGAGAAACTGAAACCCGCAAAATGCATGCGCTTGAAGAATATGGTTTAATGTATGTGAAGCTCTATGAGGATATCTCACAGCATGGGCAAATAGCGACATCTTACTCTTATCCGATAAAAGTTGAGGAGCGTTATGTGATGGATCCATCGCCAATCCCAAAATTTGATAATCCAAAAATGGAAATGTCGGCAATCCAACTGTTTGGCGCTGGTCGCGAGCAACGCATTTTTGCTGTGCCGCCCTACACAAAGGTTGTAAGTCTTGATTTTGAAGACTACCCATTTGAAGCCATGAAGGCTCAGGGAAGCTGCGCACTTTGCGGTTCAGATCACACATATTTGGATGAAGTAATCATTGATGATGCGGGTGGGCGAATGTTTGTGTGTTCAGATACCGACTACTGTGAAACGCGGCGTAATGCGGGGCACATAGGTGAGCAAGGCACCCCATTAAATCAGGAGGCAAATGCGTCATGACACCGCTTTTACAAGTCAAAAATATTGAAAAGAACTACGGTGCAAGATTAGGTTGCGAAGAAGTTTCCTTTGATCTTTATCCAGGAGAAGTCATGGGTATTGTCGGTGAAAGTGGATCTGGTAAATCAACACTTTTAAACTGCCTTGCAGGGCATTTAGAACCTGATCAAGGAGAGGTGTTGTTTAATACCAGAATTGAAGGACTTCGCGATACATTAAAAATGTCCGAACCTGAGCGCCGCATGCTGGCTCGCACCGATTGGGCTTTTGTGCATCAAAATGCCCGTGATGGGTTGCGTATGGGTATTTCAGCTGGCGGCAATATGGGTGAGCGTCTCATGGCTGTTGGCGATCGTCATTATGGTCAGATTAGATCTCAAGCCATTGAGTGGCTCGAAAAAGTTGAGATTTCAGAAGAACGCGTTGATGACCGCCCGAGCCAATTTTCTGGCGGTATGCAGCAACGTTTGCAAATTGCTCGCAACCTGATCACAGGTCCACGTCTTGTCTTTATGGATGAACCAACTGGCGGATTGGATGTTTCGGTTCAAGCACGTCTGCTCGATCTCATTCGAAGTTTGGTGCGCGAGTTGGGATTATCGGCGATCATCGTCACGCATGATTTGGCTGTGGTGCGTTTGCTCGCAGATCGATTGATGGTGATGAAATCAGGCCGTGTTGTAGAAAGTGGGCTAACCGATCAGGTGCTTGATGATCCGCAAGACGCCTACACCCAATTGCTCGTTTCTTCTGTTTTACAGGTATAGTTATGATTGAGATTAAAAACGTTTCAAAGACTTTCACATTGCATAATCAAGGTGCAACTTCGATTAACGTGATGCACAATGCAAATCTTGTTGTTAAGCCGGGTGAATGCGTGGCCTTAACGGGTAATTCTGGCTCCGGTAAATCAACGCTGATGCGGATGGTATACGGCAATTATCTCACACAAGAAGGTGAGATTTTAATCAACGGTGTTGATGTTGTTCAGGCTGAACCACGCGATATAATTGAACTTCGAAAAACCACATTGGGATATGTCAGTCAGTTTCTTCGTGTTGTGCCGCGTGTTTCAACATTAAATGTCGTCGCAGAGCCGTTGCTTAAAATAGGTGTGGATGCAAAAGTGGCAGAAGCGCGTGCGCAAGAGCTATTAACGCGCCTTCGTATTCCGCAAAATCTGTGGCAATTATCGCCGCTGACATTTTCAGGTGGTGAGCAACAGCGGGTAAATATCGCCCGCGGGTTTGCCCATGAATATCCTGCGATGTTGCTTGATGAACCAACGGCAAGCTTGGACGCAAAAAACCGCGAAACAGTTTTGACTTTGATTGAAGATGCTAAGGCGCGCGGCGCGGCGATTATCGGGATTTTCCATGATGAAGCTGCACGCGATCGCGTTTGTGATCAGCAGATCGATGTTTCAATCTTCACACCAAAGGCGGCGGCATAATGGAACACACATCCGGTCAACTCATCACAATTATTGGACCTTCCGGCGTTGGTAAGGATTCCATTATGTCTGCGTTGAAAGAGCAATGTCCGGATGTGCATTTGGTAAAACGCGTTATCACCAGAGCTGAAGAAGCAGGCGGTGAAGATTTTACCGGTGTCAGCGCCGAGGAATTTGCGCGACGAAAAGCTAAGGGTGATTTCGTCTTAGATTGGTCTGCACACGGGCTTGAATACGGCATACCAAAAGAGATTGATCGCTATCTTAAAGACGGAAAGATTGTTGTGTTCAACGGTTCGCGCGCAGCATTACCAAGCTTTGAAGCAAGATATCCGGACATTAAAACGGTGATGATTATGGCCAGCCACGAGACCTTGTCAAAACGTTTGTCAAACCGCGGGCGAGAAACTGCAGCGGAAGTTGAAAGGCGTCTCAAGCGTGCGAGTTACAAAGTGCCCGAGGCAAAAAATATGAGCGTGATTTCTAATGATGGAGAGCTACAACAAGCCGTTGATCAGCTAAATACATTGATTATGTCAAAAATGGAAAGCGCTCAATGATTTCAAAACGGCCATCGTCTCTTTCACCATATAGACATAGATCCACAGCCTCTATTGGGTCCTTCAATATCGTCTTTAAATGGTCACCAAGTCGGTCACAGGCTGATTGGGCATTTTGCTCAGATAGTTTGCCGGTGAGAGTGAGATGAAACTTGAACTCCTCAAAGATAAAGGGATAACCCCATTTGAGCATCAATTCATCTTGTCTTGGCGTCAGTTCAGCTTTGCGGCGTTTAGCGATCTCTTCATCTCGCAAAGGTGCTCTGTAAGCTTCAAAACTACGTACGATATCAGACGCAAAATCGGCAAATTCATCGGACGCATTTGCTTGAATGATCGCAACAAAACGTCCCAACTTCGCAACTTTCATTTTACCAATGACAAATTTGCCTCGTTTGTCACTAAATACCTTCATTGCGTTTCTAAGACCATCGAGAGTTTGGTCTTCATGCAGCCTGAAGGGTGCTTTCAATGTTCCATGAAATCCATATTTCTGGGGTGTTGCAACCAGATCAGAGATCGGTGCGGGCAAGCCATCAATTTTTGGGTGTGGAACGGTATTCGACTTTTCAACATCCCAACCCAACCATTGAGCACCAAAATCGGCAAGAGGTGTTTGAGAGCCTGGCGCATAGAAAATCGCCACACGTTTATAAAGCGTCATAAAACTGTTCCATACATAGTTTATCCCACACAAACACAACAATATTACAGCATTGTTACGAATTAGGAATTTCCATGAATAATCACCAGATCATAGATCAGAAAAAACAAGCGCTTCCATACAATGAAGTGGTGTTGACCAATGCAAATCTGCTTATCGGAGATGACGTTTTTAATGGGTCGCTGAGAATGGAAAACGGTTTGATCACTGATATTGAT
>CAJQOR010000072.1 GCA_905479965.1 uncultured Rhizobiaceae group bacterium
TGACAAATGCTGAGACCAGCATTGCGATAATCATTTTGAAACTGAGTATTAAAAAACCGATCCAGAGCAGGACGGTTATGATGTTGCTGAAAATCGGCAAAGCCCGCGCCCATGGGCCCTCATTTATATAAAGATGTTGTCCCCAATGCGCGCCGGCTAAAAAAGTAGAAATAACTAGCCCATACACTGTTAGAGTTTTTTCAACCGACCCAATCAATGGGAATTGCTGGATGCCGAAAACCAAACATCCGGCACAAAAGACAAACGGGATTGCGCCACCATAAGTCAGATAGGGAAAAATTCTCTTCATTTTAGAACCTTAGTCAATTTAAACATATTCGCTTGCAGATCCATGCAGTGGACATCTAAAGATCCAGTCTTACATAACGCTGCATTCCTTATACGTTTGCATCTTCAAACCGGACCTAGAGGAAACGCGTGGCGGGAGTAATTTAAATATTAGGGTTACGTTGTGAGTTTCCAACTCCCAATTTTGCGCGTTAGATAGACTGTTCTGCAAGGGTAGTCATTGATATGCCATCCACCTCAATAATAGGCACATTAGATATATCCACATCATTCAAACAATAGACATTTACCCCAAAAAAATCTGGCGTGACGCGTTTGCGGTGAAACACATATATTCCGCAATCTTTACAGAAATGATGTTTAGCAATGCGCATGTTCCATTCATAGCACCCGAGAGAATTCTCACCTTTTAGAAGTTTGAATTGGCTCTCATGTACTTTGGTCATAACTGCGTTCTTCTTGGTGCAAAGAGAACAATTGCATTTGGTGAATTCTGTGAACTGTGTCTCGATTTCAAAGACGACTGCTTCACAATGACATGATCCTTGATACGTTTTCATAGTCGATTGCCTTTCTGTCGGTATTCTTACACACGCGTTAGCGCAATCCAAGGTTTGAATATTGGAGATTATCGCGTGCTGTCGCATATATGAAAGATTACAATATAGGTATGATTAAGAACAGAATTTCCGCTCTCGGTATCACCCCATATAATCGGGGAACCAGTTCTCATGCGCAGTTTTCATTGATGAAACTTCAAGCGCGAGCACATCTTTAACGACGAGTTTATCGCCGCCGACGTGACCTAAGACACGGAATTGTACGCCAGCATCTGCGGCATTATTTGCCAAGAACTGAGCCATCTTTTCTTCAACAGTGATCACATAGCGCGCCTGATCTTCACCAAACAACAAGCCATGCATCGGCATTTGAACGTCTGTGAGATCAATCTCCATGCCATAGCCACCCGCCATGCACATTTCAGCAAGCGCAAGCGCAAGGCCACCTAGGCTAATATCGTGACAGCTTGAAATTTGACCGTTGTTGATCGCAGAGCGTACGAAATCGCCGTTATAGCGTTCAGCGGTGAGGTCAACCTCAGGCGGTGGGCCAGCTGTTTCACCCAAGATGTCACGCATATAAACGGTTTGGCCCAAATGCGAGCCATCGCAACCAATGAGCATGACCACTTCGCCTTCGTTTGCGCCGGCAATTTTAGCCATGTTTGCCCAGTCGTCTAACTGACCAACACCTGCAATCGTTGGGGTGGGTAAGATCGCCTTGCCAAATGTTTCGTTATAAAGCGAGACATTGCCCGATACGATCGGGAAATCTAGCGCTCGACATGCGTCGCCAATACCCTCGATGGCTTTAACGAACTGCCCCATGATCTCAGGGCGCTCTGGATTACCAAAGTTTAGGTTATCAGTGGAGGCTAACGGCAATGCGCCTGTGGCCGTAATATTACGCCAGCATTCTGCGACCGCTTGCTTACCACCTTCATAGGCGTCAGCTTCGCAATAATGTGGGGTTACATCTGATGAAAATGCAAGTGCTTTTGTCGCATGACCATCAACACGGATGACACCCGCATCACCACCTGGAATTTGCAGCGAGTTACCTTGAATAAGCGTATCATATTGCTCCCATACCCAACGACGAGACGATTGGTTTGGAGATGCAAGCACTGACATCAATGTCACGCCATAATCATCTTGTTCTTGAACTTGGTCAGCGGGAAGGGGCGAATACAAACCCGGCTCACGCCAAGGGCGATCATATTCAGGAGCTTGGTCGCCAAGCTCTTTAATCGGAAGGTTTGCGACTTCTTCACCTTGGTGAATGCAGCGGAAGCGCAAATCATCAGTTGTTTTACCAACGATTGCAAAATCTAGACCCCATTTAACAAAGATGGCTTTGGCAACTTCTTCCTTTGATGGATCTAGAACCATGAGCATGCGCTCTTGGCTTTCCGATAGCATCATTTCATAAGCTGTCATACGTTCTTCGCGCACGGGAACATCATCAAGGTATAATTCAACACCGAGATCGCCTTGCGCACCCATTTCGACCGCAGAACAGGTTAGACCCGCAGCACCCATATCCTGAATGGCGATCACAGCACCAGTTTGCATGAGTTCAAGACAGGCTTCGAGAAGACATTTTTCAGTAAACGGATCACCCACTTGCACAGTTGGGCGTTTTTCCTCAATGGTTTCATCAAATTCAGCTGATGCCATAGTTGCGCCGCCAACTCCATCACGTCCGGTTTTTGCACCTAAATACACAACAGGAAGACCAACACCTTCGGCCTTACAAAGGAAAATACCGTCTGTTTTGGCAATCCCCGCTGCAAAGGCGTTTACCAAGCAATTGCCGTTATAACGAGCATCAAATTCAACTTCACCGCCAACCGTTGGCACACCAAATGAGTTGCCGTAGCCGCCAACACCAGAGACAACACCCGATACAAGGTGTTTTGTTTTCTCATGGTTCACATCACCAAATCGAAGCGCGTTCATCGCTGCAACTGGCCGCGCACCCATGGTGAACACATCTCGCAAAATACCGCCGACACCTGTGGCTGCACCCTGATATGGTTCAATGTAAGACGGATGATTGTGGCTTTCCATCTTAAACACGACACATTCGCCATCGCCAATATCGACCACACCCGCATTTTCACCAGGACCATGGATCACACGTTCGCCAGTTGTCGGCAGAGTGCGAAGCCATTTTTTAGATGATTTATATGAGCA
>CAJQOR010000073.1 GCA_905479965.1 uncultured Rhizobiaceae group bacterium
ATGATTTTTTTACAAGAGCGTTGATCGCTGGCACAGGCGTCGCGCTGGTTGCAGGGCCACTGGGTTGTTTCATTGTATGGCGCAGATTAGCCTATTTTGGCGACACACTTTCTCACGCCGCATTATTGGGCGTCGCGCTAGCCTTTTTGTTTGAGATCAACATTACGCTTGCAGTTTTCGGCGTGTCTATTTGTGTGTCACTTGCGTTGTTATTATTACAAAAACGCGCGACATTATCCTCGGATGCTTTGCTAGGGTTACTAGCCCATTCAGCATTGGCAATTGGCTTGGTCGCATTAGCCTTTATGACATGGGTGCGCGTTGATTTAATGGGCTTTTTGTTTGGCGATATACTAGCCGTCACACCAACAGACATCGCTATTGTTTGGGCAGGCGGTGCAATAGTGCTGTTGATTCTTATATTGATCTGGCGTTCGCTGTTTGCAGCGACCGTCAACATAGAACTTGCGCAGGCGGAAGGGATGAACCCGGAACGCGCGAATATCATTTTTATGTTGCTTATGGCAGCTGTCATTGCAATCTCAATGAAAATCGTTGGTGTTTTGCTGATTACAGCATTGTTGATCATTCCAGCAGCAGCTGCACGTAGATTTTCATCGGCACCTGAACAGATGGCTATTTTTGCAGCGCTCATAGGTGTTGGCGGCGTCTTTGGTGGTCTATTTGGTTCATTAGAGTGGGATACTCCAGCAGGGCCAAGCATTGTTGTTGCAGCGCTTGGTCTATTTGTTATATCCGTATTACCGTTACCATTTATGAAATCACATCATTCGCAACCAGTTGCGGAACAAAAGTCTGAACGTAAATAAACAAACAAAAGCAAGTGCTATAAAGGTCGTACATCAATGAGTAAATATGAAGCATCAAATACTGATTTGACCAAGAACCAGTCGCTGGTTATGGGTGCACTTTCTCAAGCCAACGGGCCGCTTAGCGCATATACAATCCTTGATGAGTTGCGTGAGCATGGTTTCAGAGCACCGCTTCAAGTCTATCGTGCGCTTGAAAAACTCGTAGAATTCGGCTTGGTGCATCGGCTGGAAAGTCTCAATGCATTTGTCGCCTGCCAGCACACCTCTTGCGGCGGTGATCGCAAGGAAAATGTGTTGTTTGCAATCTGTGAAAAATGCGGCGGCGTGCAGGAACTTGCCAATGATCGATTGTTAGATGTTGTTAAAAGCCTTGCAAACGATATTGAATTTACTTTGTCTGAATCTGTTATCGAGCTGCGCGGTTTGTGCGCATCATGCAAATCAAACTAATTTTTGCGTTTGAAAACGCACTATAAAATAGCAAATCAGCAGATTGACTGGCACGTCAAAGATCACTAAAAATTGCATGAATAAATAGCTGGTAGTCGTCTGGGGTAAAACAGTATCGCTTCGAAAGAACAATCAAAGTTGATTGGCTTAACGGTCAAATCGAAACGCATGCCAGACTGGCTCGCAAACGGAATTGGGTCAATTTTCAACCATCTTTTTGGTTTTTCCCAATTCAATCGGCTATACGATCAACTGCCTGAGCATGATCCAATGGGATTGTCTGGCGCATTCCTTGAAAAACTGAACATCGATTTAAAAGTATCGGGAGAGGCGCCTTCATCATATCCAGCCACTGGCCCAGTTATTTTGATGGCAAACCACCCATTTGGTTTGTTGGACGGAATGGCGTTGGATCACGTAATTTCGAAATTCCGTTCAGATGTTTTTCTCATGGGGTTCTATGCCTTGGGTCAAATTCCTGAATATACCGATCGCCTAATCCTTGTAGATCCGCTAAAAAAACGCAGCAGGCAATCGCTTAATATCAAGAGTTGGCGTCAAGCATTTCGCTTCATGTCAGGTGGTGGTGCGCTTATTATATTTCCTGCAGGTTCTGTCTCGCATTTTCAGTGGGATAAAAAGTCTGTGGCTGACCCTGAGTGGAACGCGCATATCGCAACGCTTGCTCGCAAAACCGGGGCGACAGTACTTCCGGTCCATTTGCATGGTCACAATGGCTGGTTGTTTCAACTTAGCGGCATGGTGTCACCAAAACTGCAAAATCTGTTGATTTTCAAAGAATTTCCTAAAATGAAAAATCGCAGGTTAAAAGTCACGCTTGGTAAAGCAATGCCGCCAGAAACTTGGTCTGACATAAAAGACGACACGGTTCTAATCAACCATTTTCGCAAAGAGGTGGAAGCTTTAGGTCGTAAATAGATCCTGGTTCTGGCTTAATCTTGCTCGCATTTTACAAGTTCATTAATGTTGCCAGTTACGCGACTTGCTGAATACTTACCATCTGCTTTATTAGCCACCATTGGCAGGCCTTGCTCTGGGCAAAATGTAAGTTGAATATTTGCCTGGATATTAGAATTTGGAACCAAATTTAGTCTAAACCTTTGCATAGCCCGAATAACAACCAGCTTCATCTCAAGCATAACGAACTGATAGCCCAAGCATAGTCTGGGGCCACCACCAAATGGTATATATTGGTAAGGCCCAGGTTTGTTTTTAATCCACCGTGTTGGGTCAAATTTAGCCGGGTCGTCAAAAATATCGGGATCACGATGTGTCATGAAGGCACTAATCACGGCGCGATCCCCAGTCCGCATCTCAACACCTTGCAATTCTGTATCATGTGCTGCCTTGCGAATGACATGATGAATTGGTGGTAGCAAACGAAGGGATTCGCGAATAATACCATCAAGAAGTGGTAATTTATCAACTTGCGCTGCGTCCGGCGGCCAATTGGTAATGTTGGTCTGTATTTCTTCGTTAAGCTCAGCTGCGAATTTGGGGTTTTG
>CAJQOR010000074.1 GCA_905479965.1 uncultured Rhizobiaceae group bacterium
ACCTACGCCAACATATCGATAAAAACTTAAAAGAAGAGGCAGAGTAATGAGCGCAGGGCGCAAACGCGTTGATGGTCACACCAAGATCGTGATCAAAATCGGCTCCGCTTTGCTTGTTGATCGTCAAAGCGGATTAAAATCCGATTGGTTAAGCTCTTTATGTGATGATATTTCAGCCCTGAAGGCCAAGGGTGCCGATGTGCTCGTTGTCTCATCAGGTGCGATTGCCATGGGTCGCACCGTATTATCTGCCACAAACAAACGCCTTAAGCTTGAAGAAAGCCAGGCTTGTGCTGCCGTTGGCCAAATTGCATTAGCGCGCGCTTGGAGCGAATGCTTATCGCACCACGATATTTTTGCAGGACAAGTGCTGCTCACATTAAATGACACCGAAGAGCGTCGCAGATATTTAAATGCGCGCGCCACCATTGGTGAACTGCTTGAACTTGGTGCCATTCCAATCATCAACGAAAACGACACTGTTGCCACAAGTGAAATTCGTTACGGCGATAATGATCGTCTTGCAGCCCGGGTTGCGACGATGGTTGGCGCTGATCTTTTGGTTCTTTTATCTGATATTGATGGATTATATACAGCGCCTCCTCACGAAGATCCAAATGCAGAATTTCTAGATGTGATTGAACAAATCACGCCGCAAATTGAAGCAATGGCAGGTGATGCAGGGTCAGAATTATCACGCGGTGGCATGCGCACAAAAATCGATGCGGCAAAAATCGCAACAACGGCAGGCTGTTCAATGATCATTGCATCTGGGCAGACACCCAATCCCCTGTCATCTATTGATAACGGTGCACGCTCTTCGTGGTTCACAGCATCTGGAACCCCGCGCACTGCGCGTGCGGTTTGGATCGCAGGACAATTAGAACCTGCTGGACAGCTTAAAATTGATGACGGCGCTATTCGGGCACTTAAAAAAGGCAACAGCTTGTTGCCCGCCGGTGTCCGCAAAGTACAAGGTGATTTTTATCGTGGTGATACGATATCAATCTGCAGCAACTCAGGCGAAGAAATAGCCCGTGGCATATCACGATATGATGCGGATGAAGCGCTCGCAATTGCAGGCCTAAAAACATCACAGATTGAAGAAAAACTTGGTTATGCTGGGCGAAATGCCATGGTGCACCGAGATGATTTGGTAATGATGCATACCAAAGAAAAAGCATCATAGAAATATACAATACGGGATTTAATCATGTCTGATACAATAGAAAAAACTCAAACTGTTGAAGAAACTATGATGGACATTGGCGCGCGCGCCATTGCTGCAAAACCCGCATTGGCAATCGCAAGTGCAGAGCAAAAACATACAGCTCTCATTGGTATGGCAGACGCAATTGAAGCAAGCGCTGACAGTATTTTAAATGCCAATGCCATCGACATGGACAAGGCTGTTGCAAACAATATGTCATCGGCGATGCTTGATCGTCTTAAATTAGATGATGGCCGTGTACGTGCAATGGCAGATGGCATTCGCGCAATTGCAGAATTAAAAGACCCAATTGGTGAAGTGATTGCCCAATGGGATCGCCCAAATGGCCTTAAGATTGAACGCGTTCGTACGCCACTTGGTGCGATCGGCGTGATTTATGAAAGCCGCCCAAATGTAACAGCTGACGCAGGTGCGCTTTGTTTAAAAGCTGGTAACGCAGTCGTCTTACGCGGTGGGTCAGATAGCTTTCATTCATCAACAGCAATCCATGCGTGCTTGGTGAAAGGCTTAGAAGCTGCAAACCTTCCAAACGATGCCATTCAGATTGTACCAACCTCTGATCGCGCAGCTGTGGGTGAAATGCTCAAGGGTCTCAACGGCGCAATTGACGTGATTATTCCGCGCGGTGGCAAAGGTTTGGTCGCACGTGTGCAATCAGAAGCACGCGTTCCAGTTTTCGCCCACCTGGAAGGTTTGTGTCACATCTATGTCGATGCGTCAGCCAATTTAGACATGGCTAAAGAAATTGTCATCAATGCGAAGATGCGCCGGACAGGAATTTGCGGCTCAGCTGAAACGCTTTTAATTGATAAAAACGCGGATAGTTCATTTGTACCTTTCATTATCAATGCTCTTAGAGAAGCAGGCTGCGAAGTGCGCGGCACGGAAGACATCATCTCACAAGTTGATGCTGTTATTCCTGCAACAATCGAAGACTGGTCAACGGAATATCTTGATAAAATTATTGCGGCAAAAACCGTCGATGGTATTTCAGGTGCAATAGCGCATATCAATCAATATTCCTCCAACCACACGGAAGCTGTAATTTGCGAAGATACAAGCGTCACCGAGCGTTTTTTTAATGAAATTGATTCAGCGATTTTGCTGCATAACGCATCAACACAATTTGCAGATGGTGGCGAGTTCGGTATGGGGGCAGAAATAGGTATCGCAACAGGCAAAATGCATGCGCGTGGCCCGGTTGGTGTTGAACAGTTAACATCATTTAAATATCGTGTTCATGGCAGTGGCCAAACCCGGCCATCATAACGGATGTATATTTTAAATTGAGCACAACAGTCTCCAGACCTGACTTTTTAAAGATGCCCCTTGTGCACAAAGGCATGCGCGTGGGGCTTTTTGGCGGATCGTTCAACCCGCCGCATGAGGGCCATGTGCTGGTGGCTGAAACAGCTATAAGACGCCTGCAACTTGATCAGGTCTGGTGGATGGTCACACCTGGCAACCCCCTTAAAAGTCATAGGGAACTAGCTGATTTGGAAACACGTATTCAGCTCAGCCGCCAGATTTGTGAAGATCCAAAGATAAAGATCACCGCATTTGAAGCAGC
>CAJQOR010000075.1 GCA_905479965.1 uncultured Rhizobiaceae group bacterium
GCGATTAAAAAGCTTGAGGCCAATGGCCACGCATGGCGTGCCGATCGAATGTATCGTTCGCTGGCCCGTGTACTGACCGATCCAGGTGAGCTGGCAATTTTAGCCTCTATGGCTGAAAAACGCGGCAATTATCAACTCGCGCTGCAAGTGGGTAAACTCTCCTATGCGAGAGGCATCGATGTGGCAGCACTCGCCTTCCCGCTTGGTGCCATCCCTAAAAGCGCTATTATCAAAGGCACAGGTAAAGCCCTCGCTTATTCAATTGCGCGCCAAGAAAGCACATTTAACAAAGCTGCAATTTCCCCTGCGGATGCGCGAGGTTTGCTCCAACTTCTACCAACAACAGCAAAGCGCGTTGCAAAAACATACGGTGTTAAATATTCAAAATCTCGCCTAACAACAGATGCCGGGATGAACGCTAAATTAGGCGCATTGTTCCTCAATGAACAAATCACCAATTTCAACGGTTCTTACATTATGACCTTTATCGGCTATAACGCGGGACCACGCCGTGTACCCCAGTGGATGGCACGTTTTGGTGACCCACGTGGCAAAGACATCGATCATGTTGTTGATTGGGTTGAGATGATCCCGTTTACTGAAACTCGCAATTATGTCCAACGCGTCATGGAAAACTATCAGGTTTATAAAACCAGATTGGGACAACGCGCAGACATCGTAAATGATTTGCGTTTCGGAAGACGCTAATTGGTAAAAAAACATTGACCTATTCGCCACTTCGGCGAATATGGTCTTCATGTATAAAGAACACTATTTCCAAACTGATGATGGTTTAAAACTCTATCTTCGTGACTACCAAGCTAAAAACTGGTCTCATGAAACGCTTCCCCTCATTTGCCTGCCCGGTCTTTCTCGCAACTCTCGAGATTTCGACAAACTCGCGCAAACATTGAGCCATGAGTATAACGATAGTTATCGCGTCATTACGCTTGATTATCGCGGTCGCGGAAACTCTCAATGGGATGAAAATAAGAAAAACTACAATATAATTCGCGAAGCGCAAGATGTGGTAATTGCGATGGATTATCTCGCCATCCCTAAAGCACACTTTATCGGCACCTCGCGTGGGGGACTTATTCTTCACATATTGGCAACAATGAAACTTGATGCCATTACCTCGATTGTTTTCAACGATATAGGTCCGCGCATAGAACTAGCCGGTCTTTTGGAAATCCAAGAATATCTTTCTAAAGCACGCTTGCCGAATGACTGGAATGAAGCTGCCCGGATGCAGAAGATGGTCCATGGCAAAGAATTCACCCAGCTTACGGATGATGATTGGCAAGATATGGCGCAGGAGATTTACATCGAAAAAGATGGTTTAATAAAGCCAGATTTTGATCCGTGGGTTGTTGAAAGCATCAAAACGCTGGATGAGACAACCGAACTGCCTACGTTGTGGGATCAGTTTGCATTGCTGTATGAAGTACCAATGATGACCATAAGGGGTGAAAATTCAACATTGTTCTCTAAAGAGACATTGAATAAGATGGATGAACGTCACCCAAACCACACAGCAATTACCGTTCAGGACCAAGGCCATCCACCCTTGTTGCAAAGTGGTGAACTTCCAAAACAAATTTTTGATTTTTTAAATTCTGCATAAAAAAGCCCGCAAAAACTGCGGGCTTCTTATATCGATATCAATGGAAGAATTTACTTCTTACCCGATGCAGATGATGGAACATCACCTTTCACCGCACGCTTTGAGAAATCAGTTGTTCCGCCTTTGGCCAAAATCTTTGCCTGTGCGATCCAATCATCTCGCTCAATCCGTCCTTTAAAGGAAAGCTTTTCATCAAAATCAGTGATGTCCGCCTTCTTCCAAGCTGCAATTTGCGAATATTGAGTAATGCCTTCTTTGGCAAGTTTCGTCTCAATCAATTTGCCAACACCTTTGATCAGCTTCAAATCATCAGGTTTTGCTGGAGCAGCTTTTGCCGCTACTTTCTTAGGCGCAGCCTTTTTAACTGCTGGCTTCTTAGCAGCAGGTTTCTTAGCAGGTGTTGTCTTTGCAACAGATGCCTTCGCTGTTTTTGGTGCAGCAGCTTTCTTTGCTGGCGCAGCGGCTGGCTTTGTCTTAGCAGCACCCTTTGCAAGAACTTTCGCCTGTGGCACCCACTCTTCACGCTCAATGCGACCTTTAAAGTTCAGCTTTTCATCGAAATCAGCAATATCTGCCTTTTTCCAAGCTGCAACTTGAGTAAAGGTTGTAATACCTTCGTCATTTAGGCGCGTTTCGTTAAGCTTGCCAACACCCTTGATCAGCTTCAAATCATCGGGGCCTGAAGCGGCCGCCGCCGGTTTTGCAGCAGGTTTTTTAGCAGCCGGTTTTTTAGCAGCTGGTGCTTTTGCTGCTGTCGCTTTAGCCGTTCTGGGCGCAGCAGCTTTCTTGACTGGCGCGGCGGCTTTTTTTGCTGCTGCTGTTTTTGTTGTTTTAGCAGCGGGCGCTTTCTTTGCAGCGGTTGCTTTTGGCGCAGCAGTTTTTGCATCTGTTGATGCCATCAAACCGCTCACCGGCGCTTCGCCGCCTTTATCAGCAGTTTCTGCACCGCTTGCGTCGCCAGAAACAGACGTCTGTGATGCGGCTAATGTCGATGATGTTGCACCACTTGAAGACGCAGTTGATGATGCATCAGCGCTCACATCTGTCTGGGCTTCCATCTGTGCTTCCAACTGTGCTGGGCAGCCAAAATATTTTTTTAGCAAATAGCCAACCAATGCACCTAAAGCGAATGCAATTAAAAGCAAAAATAT
>CAJQOR010000076.1 GCA_905479965.1 uncultured Rhizobiaceae group bacterium
ATCCAAAAAAGCTAAACGCCACTTACCGATTGAAATATTTGCCCCTACAAACAGCGATGACATATCGCTATTTTCACCAAAAATGCTGGCGGATATCGCCATATATGGCGCAGCGGAAATTGACAATTGGTCCGGCAGAACGCCAAAGGTCAACATCCGCCAAAGTGATGATATCCATGTCGATGGCAAACCCACATCCGTCATCTCGATCACATCAGTCAATAAACCGTTTTTATACGATTCTGTTATCTCAGAAGTTACCGCAGGCGGCAGACAAATTTATATGTCTTTGCATCCTATTATTTTGTGGGATGAAAAAGGCACTCTGAAACTTCGCAACGCAAACAATAAAGAAGGAGATGAGCTCCAAGTCAGCCATATCCAAATTGTTCTGCCACAATTTACAAAACCCGAAGCTGCTGATTTTAAATCACGCATCGCAAATGTTCTAAAACAGGTCAACAATGCGGTTCGCGATTGGCGCCCGATGTTATCGACCATCGACAAAGCTATCTCAGACATTGAAAACATTCCGAGCAAGAAAGACTACAAGAGTCGCCAAGAAGCTGTTGCTTATCTTGAATGGCTAAAGGACAAAAATTTCACCCTTTTAGGCATGCGCGAATACACTTATTCAAGCACAGCAAAAATTTCAAAACTCAAGCATGATGGAAAAAAAGGTTTAGGCATTCTTTCTGATCCAGATTTAGCCGTGTTGCGTCTAGGCAAAGAAGTGGTGACGACAACCCCAGAAATTGTTGCATTTTTGGAAGGCAAAGATCACATCATTGTTACAAAAGCCAATATGCGCTCGGTTGTTCATCGTCGCACATATATGGATTACATTGGCGTTAAAAGATATAATTCCAAAGGCGAAGTCACAGGTGAATTGCGCATCATTGGATTGTTCACTTCAAGCGCATACTCAACATCCGTAACAAAAATTCCACTGCTTCGCACCAAGATCAATAAGGTAATCGCCAAGTTCGGATTTGATGAGGACAGCCACTCAGGCAAAAACTTGCTCAACACGCTTGAATCCTACCCTCGCGATGATCTGTTTCAAATCGATGCAAGACTGCTTTACGAATTTTGCGTTCAAATCAACGATATGGAAGATCGACCTCGTGTAAGGGTTCTTCCTCGCATCGATCGCTTTGATCGCTATGTTTCTATTTTGGTTTATGTGCCACGACATCAATATAATTCTATTGTTCGAGAAAAAATCGGCCATTATCTAAAATCTGTTTATGGCGATAGGGTCTCCGCATTTTATCCCGCATTTCCCAATGAAAGCATTACAAGGGTGCATTTCATCATTGGTCGTTCAGGTGGGAAAACGCCGAAATTTGACCAAAAACAACTCGAACATGATGTTCAAATCATCATCACACGTTGGGAAGACCAATTTAATGAGCTTGCCGGCCAAGATGCTGCACGTTTATCAGTTAATCAATCTTATAAAGAGCACTTCTCTGCCGACGAAAGTTATGCCGATCTTGAAAATCTAATTGCCTGTACCGAAGCTGACGAAATGCGCATTACGTTTTTAAAGCGTGATGACAACCTTGATGATCATGTTTCAATGAAGATTTTCCATGCCCGCGAAGCCTTGAGCCTATCACGTCGTGTTCCGCTTTTGGAAAATTTGGGCTTTGGTGTGATCAGCGAACAGACCTACGAAGTTGACGTTAAGGATGATAACGGAATACCAAAACCCGTGATTATCCACGACATGGAATTAAGTCTTTCAAATAATACAGATCTTGACCTCGCCCGTGATCATGACCGCCTTGAAGCAGCGTTTAAAAATGTGTGGCTCGGATTAAGTGATAACGATCTTTATAACCAACTTGTGGTTTCCAGTGGTCTAACGGTCCGTGAAGCCAAAGTTATGCGTGCCTATGCACGATATTTGCGTCAGGCCGGTATTACGTATTCACAGCGATATATCGCAGAAACTTTGGTAAAATATCCAGATATTTCAAGAAACCTATTCAAACAATTCCAAAATAGATTTGATCCAAGTCTTTCAGAAGATATCCGTACTAACGCTCAAAATGCGATCTTAACTGATATCAATTCAGCGCTTGAAAATGTACCAAGTCTTGATGATGACCGCATCATAACCCGTATGTCCAATGCGATTTTAGGCACGTTGCGCTGTAACTATTTCCAAGTCATGGAAAATGGCAGACCAAATCCAATTCTCGCATTTAAATTCAACCCACGTGAGCTTGATGGCTTGCCAGAACCGGTACCATTCCGCGAAATCTTTGTTTATGGCGCTGATGTTGAAGGCGTTCATTTACGGTTTGGGCCCGTCGCACGTGGCGGTTTGCGCTGGTCAGATCGAGCGGAAGATTATCGCACAGAAGTGCTAGGCCTTGTGAAAGCACAACAAGTTAAAAATGCCGTGATTGTTCCTGTTGGTTCAAAAGGTGGGTTTTATCCTAAAAAACTACCTGTTGGCGGAGATCGCGATGCATTTATCCATGCAGGCCGCGAAGCTTATAAACTCTTTATCTCCACAATGCTGTCAATAACCGATAATCTAAGCGGTGATGATGTGATACCGCCACAAAACACCGTGCGTCATGATGGTGATGACCCATATTTTGTTGTTGCTGCAGATAAAGGAACCGCGACATTTTCAGATACCGCCAATGCGATCAGTCAGGACCATGGATTTTGGCTTGATGATGCATTTGCATCAGGCGGTTCGGCTGGTTACGACCATAAAAAAATGGGAATTACCGCAAAAGGCGGCTGGGAAGCCGTTAAACGTCATTTCCGCGAGATGAATATCAATATCCAAAGCGAACCATTTACCGTTGCAGGTGTGGGCGACATGTCTGGTGATGTGTTTGGCAATGGCATGTTGCTATCGGAAAAGATAAAACTCGTCGCAGCCTTTGATCACCGAGATATCTTCATTGATCCTGATCCGGATTGCGCGACAAGTTTTGTGGAACGAAAACGATTATTTGAACTCGATCGTTCCTCCTGGCAGTCCTATAATCCAGAGTTGATGTCTAAGGGCGGGATGATCATCTCACGACAGGAAAAATCAGTCACACTAACAAAAGAAGTTGCCCAGTTGCTCGATATAGACGCTAAAAATGCGTCACCGCATCAAATTCTAACCGCGATCCTAAAGGCAAAAGTTGATCTTTTGTGGTTCGGTGGTATTGGCACCTATATCCGAGATAAAAGCGAAAGCGATGCTGATGTTGGTGATCGTGCCAATGATCCGATCAGAGTAACAGCAAAGCAAGTCGGCGCCAAAGTCATTGGCGAACGTCCTCTGGATATTCAAAACTCTGCTCGTCAAATTATAGTACTTGGTGTTGGGCGTGGCGGCACGTCATCCATAGCCGGAATTCTGCATCATCT
>CAJQOR010000077.1 GCA_905479965.1 uncultured Rhizobiaceae group bacterium
ACAAGATTTTTCAATTTATCGGCTGTCAGAGAAATCACAGCCTTCGAGGAAATAAAGGAAATTAATATGTCAGATAAAGCTGATAACAACGCTGCGGGAACAAACGGCGAAGCTTCTGCACCACCATCTTTGAATATTCTCACGCAATATATAAAAGATCTTTCTTTTGAGAACCCTGGAGCACCGAAGTCTCTTGGTCCAAAAGAAAAAGCGCCTGACATCAACATCAATGTGAATGTAAACGCAAACCCAATGTCACAAACTGATTTTGATGTGGTTTTGAACCTCACGGCTGATGCTAAAAATGGTGATGAGCAGCTTTTTCATATTGAATTGGTCTATGGCGGTATTTTTCGCGTGGCTAACTTCCCGCAAGAACACGTTCTTCCAGTTCTGTTTATCGAATGCCCACGTTTGCTATTCCCGTTTGCGCGTCAAATTGTTGCCGATGCAACACGTAATGGTGGCTTCCCTCCATTGATGATCGATCCTATTGATTTTGCGCAAATGTTCCAACAGCGTATGGCTGAAGAGCAAGCAAAAGCTAACTAAAAGTGCTTAACTTTCTATATTTTCTAAAACCGGCTTAGATCTCTTGAAATGATTTAGGCCGGTTTTTTATGTTGCTGATTTTGCCCAAATAGAATCTTCGCCTAGTTCTACGATTAACTTTTCATGCGCTATTTTTTCCTCGTCTGTAATACGAGAAGGCAATGGGTTTGGTCGGGCTTTGATACGCGCAGTTTCCTCAAAAACGTCAGTGCTTTCTTTATTAGAACCGCCATCGCTAACCAAACTAAGAGCCGTTTGTTTACCGCCCGATAGTTCAATATAAACTTCTGCCAACAATTCAGCATCGAGCAATGCGCCGTGTTTTTCACGTTTTGAATTATCAATACCGTAACGACGACATAAAGCATCCAAGCTATTGGGGCCCATCGGGTGCTTACGCCGGGCGATGGCTAAAGTATCAATGACATGCTCATTGCCGATGGGTAATTTATCTATTCTCGCAAGTTCAGCATTTAAAAAACCCATATCGAAATTTGCGTTATGGGCGACAAGTTTGGCACCTTGGGCAAATTCTAATAATTCATCAGCGATATCTTTAAATGATGGCTTATCCAACAAAAACTCGTCGGTAATGCCGTGTACCTCCAACGCATCAGGATGAACTTTCTTGCCTTGTGGATTGATATAAATGTGCAGAAAATTTCCGGTTGGGAACTTATTTTCAAGTTCAACGCCACCAAATTCAACAATTCGATCGTCTTTATTGCTTAATCCGGTTGTTTCGGTATCGAAGATAATTTCGCGCATGACCAGCCTTTTAAAGTGAGGTGTGAGTTATTTAATTTTGCCGCAAGTTTTTTAAAAGCGCTATCACTTGCGCCTCAGTTTCTTCAAAACTATTGGATGTATCCACAATATGGTCCGCCAATTTACGTTTTTCAGCATCTGGCAATTGTTTTTTTAAAATGGCTTTGAATTTTTCTTCACTCATATTTTCGCGAGCTAAAACGCGTTGTTGTTGAATTTTAGCATCGCATGTTACTACGATTATCAAATCAACACGCGCTTGAGCACCTGTTTCAAATAAAAGTGGGATATCTAGAAGAACAAAATCGCTGCCCCGTTGGCGATGAAGATCTATAAATTCATCTTGTTTTTGACGTACAAGTGGATGAATGATGGCTTCAAGTCTCTTAAAGTTTTCCGGTTGACCAATGACAGCTTCAGATAGCTTTTTACGATCAACGCTTTTACCATCTGTTGTTCCAGGAAAAGCTTCCTCAATTAATATGATAGCTTCTTTTTGATATAATTCATGAACTATTTGATCTGCATCTATTATAGGGATGCCGTGTTTTTTAAACATCTGCGCCGTTGTGGATTTACCCATACCAATAGATCCAGTTAATCCGATAACTTTCATATCATGATCACCCATTTAAAATTTTATCGCGCAGCGATTTTGTAACTTTTGGGCGGATGCCAAACCAATATTCAAATCCTGGAACAGCTTGGTGCAACAGCATACCAAACCCATCAGCTATATCCACACCGTGTTTTTCTGCGTTTTTCAAAAATTTTGTCTTTAGTGGATGATAAACAATATCTGTAGCAATCGCGCCATCAGCCATTTTAAAAAAATTTAACTCTGGAACCTCGGTTCCATGCATCCCCAATGACGAAGTATTTACGAACAGATGAGCGTTTAAAAGCCCTTCATCAACCTTATCCATTTGATAAGCTGTTACATTTGGCCCAAATTCGTCCGCAAGCTTTTCTGCCCTTGAGAGTGTGCGGTTATATAGCGAAATTTCTGAAAACCCAGCCTCTATTAGTGCATATAAGATCGCTCGACTTGCACCACCTGCGCCGAAAACCACTGCTTTGCTCGCAATACCTTGTTTGGGGCGCCAATGGGGTACCAAATTATCGAGATTTGCTGCAAAACCATAGGCATCTGTGTTTGTGCCACATAATTTTCCGTCTTTGCGATAGATTGTATTCACGGCGCCGATTTTTTCAGCGATCTCATCACGCTCATCAACCAATTGGTAAGCTTCCTCTTTAAATGGCATGGTTATATTGCCACCTTGAAAAACAGACTCGCCTGATTTTAATTGTTCGATAAATTCAGCAAAACCGTCTTCTTTAAGTTCAATAGCTTTGTAAGAACCGTCAATCTTCATTTCACCCAACCAAAATCCGTGAATAAGTGGTGATTTGGATTGTTGTATTGGAAATCCTGTAACAAATGCATTTTTCATGGTCTAACCCTCTATCACATCTAATTCTCGGAGTTGGGCTAACAAAGGCAACATTGGAAGACCTACAATCGTAAAGAAATCACCGTCTATTTTTTCAAATAGTTGCACACCTTCTTTTTCAAGCTGATAAGCGCCGACACAGGTTAGAGTTTGTTCTCCTGCTTGAGATAGATGCCGCCCAATAAATTCTGGGCTTATATCGCGCATAGTCAATTCAGCGATCGAAACATGTTGCCAAATCGTTTGGCCATCTTTGGCGATTGAAACACCACTATTTAGTGTATGTGTTTGGCCAGATAGTTTTAGCAATGTTCGGCGCGCGGCTTCCATATTTTCTGGTTTATGAAATAACTCGTCGTTTAGTGAAAGCGTCTGGTCCGAACCGATGACGAAAGCGCCTGGGTTTTTTTGCGATACATCTAGTGCTTTTGCGCTGGCAAGAATAAGAGCAATCTCCTTTGGCGTAGTTCCTGTGCCTTTAATAGCAAGTTCAATCGCTCGCTCGTCAATATCGGCAGGCTGGGAGGTAAAATTTAGTCCAGCATTTTCCATTAAAGTTTTGCGATGGATGCTTTGTGAAGCAAGTACAATTTTGTTATTCATATTTTAGAATACTCAATGATTTTTTAGCGTTTGTGATTCTGTTTAAGAGTCAATTTTTAACGGTTTCTTAACCACACTTTTCTTTAGCACCTGTTGAGTGCTTTGGATAACTTTGATTTCGAACTTATTTTGGAAAAACCCTATGAATAAGTCAGAAGTTATACACAATTGGCGTAGCTGTGGATTAAATCCATTCAATTTTGAATTATTTCATCTGGATTTGGGGATAAAATTTGCGGCTTCTGTAAACTATTGAAAAATAGTTATAAAAGTAAGGATTATTTTGATATTATTGAATCTTAAGATGCGACAAGTTTGTGGATAGGCTGTTGATAGATTGTGCTTTATATATAATAACCGATCTTCACAGACTCTAATAAGAATAAAATAAAAATACACACATTACTTATATATAGGCAGGGGTGGATAAGTGTCCGAAAAGCGTAAATTGCTAAAAGTGTTAGATGGTGAAACCATTTTCCCACCACCAATATGGCTAATGAGACAAGCGGGACGCTATCTACCAGAATATCGCGCTACACGTACAAAAGCACCTAACTTTCTAGATTTATGTTACACACCTGATTTGGCTGTTGAAGTAACGATGCAACCGATTAGACGGTATGGTTTTGATGCATCGATCTTATTTTCTGATATATTAGTCATACCAGATGCTCTTGATCGTAATGTGAGATTTATAGCTGGCGAAGGTCCTAAAATGGACCCTATTGATCCCAAGGGTATTAATGCTCTTAACGCAGATGGATTTTTAGAACATTTAGAACCCGTTTTTGAAACGGTTCGTCGTTTACGTGGTGAGCTACCAGATGAAACAACTCTCTTAGGCTTTTGTGGCGCACCTTGGACGGTAGCGACTTATATGATCGCCGGTCACGGGACACCAGATCAGGCACCTGCGCGTTTATTTGCTTATGAACACGAAGCTTCTTTTATGAAATTGCTTAACTTGCTCGCTGATATGTCAGCTGAATATCTTATCGCTCAAATAGATGCTGGCGCCGACGCTGTTCAAATTTTTGATTCCTGGGCAGGTATTTTGGGTGAAACAGAATTTGAAAAATTTGCTGTAACGCCTGTAAAGCGCATTATTGATCAAGTACGTGCTAAGCGCCCCAATGCTAAGATTATCGCGTTTGCCAAAGGCGCTGGTGTGCTTCTTCGCAATTATAGATCGGCTGTTGGTTCTGATGGAATAGGTCTTGATTGGTCTGTTCCGCTCAGTTTTGCCAAGGAATTGCAGCAACAAGGGGCTGTTCAAGGAAATCTTGATCCGATGTTGATGATTGCTGGTGGTAAAGCGCTTGACGATGGCATTGATCGAATAATGGAGGTATTATCTGACGGTCCGCTGATTTTTAATCTAGGGCATGGTATCACACCGCAAGCTGACCCAGAAAATGTAACGCGACTTATTGAACGTGTTCGGAGTTATAAAAAATGACTGAAGTAGCTGTAAAACCGAAGAAAAACCCTATCGTCGCGATCGCTTCTCTGGCGTTCATCGCGTTTTTGGCATTAACCTGGAAAAATGAAAATTTCTATCTCTGGATCAAGGCACTTCACATTATTGCTGTGATTTCTTGGATGGCTGGGATGTTGTATCTGCCGCGTTTATTTGTTTATCATGCAAGTGAAGAGACAGGATCGCCAGTATCAGAAAAATTTAAGATAATGGAATATAAGTTACTGAAATTTATCATAAATCCAGCGATGATGGTTACATGGGGCGCTGGGTTATGGCTTATGTTTAGCGGACTTGTTGATTTAGCTGGGTGGTTTTGGGTTAAGTTAATTCTTGTTATAGCTATGTCTGGTGCACATGGTTGGTTATCTAAATCGCAAAAACGGTTCGCAGCAGATGAGAACAAGCTTTCAGAGAAGCAATGGCGTATGGCTAATGAAATTCCGACCGTTTTGATGATTGGGATAGTTATTATGGTGATTGTACGCCCTTTTTAGATGCGATTTGAAACGTGAACAGCTAAAATTTGCTTACCTCTTGCAGTTTTGGCCAATAATCGCTATTTAGAGGCTATATTTATCCGCCCGAGTCCTTCGGTTTAACCTTGCGGATGTGTTCTCATTCATATTATCTGGATTTTTCATGCAAGAAATGAAGCTGCAAGAGCTTAAAAGCAAAACACCAACAGAACTTTTGGAATTCGCTGAAAGCGTTGATGTCGAAAATGCAAGTGTCATGCGCAAACAGGAATTGATGTTTGCGATTTTGAAGAAACTTGCTGAACAAGATGTGGAAATCATCGGTCAGGGTGTCGTTGAAGTTCTTCAGGATGGATTTGGCTTTATGCGCTCTGCAAGTGCCAATTACCTTCCAGGTCCGGATGATATTTATATTTCTCCATCGCAGATACGTAAGTTTTCGTTAAAAACCGGTGATACAGTTGAAGGACCAATTCGCGGTCCTAAAGATGGTGAACGTTATTTTGCTCTTTTGAAAGTGAGCACGATTAATTTTGATGATCCAGAAAAGATCAGACACAAAGTTCATTTTGATAATTTAACGCCGCTTTATCCAGACGAACGCTTCAATATGGAGTTAAATGACCCGACCAACAAAGATATGTCTGGACGTGTTATTGATCTTGTCGCGCCTTTGGGTAAAGGGCAACGTGGTTTGATCGTTGCACCACCACGAACTGGTAAAACAGTTTTATTGCAAAATATTGCGCATTCAATCACCGCTAATCACCCTGAATGTTATTTGATCGTATTGTTGATCGATGAGCGTCCCGAAGAGGTGACAGACATGCAACGCTCTGTGAAGGGTGAAGTTGTGTCTTCAACGTTTGATGAACCTGCTGTTCGTCACGTGCAAATTGCTGAAATGGTTATAGAAAAAGCGAAACGTTTGGTCGAACATGGCCGTGATGTTGTTATTCTTCTTGATTCTATAACCCGACTTGGTCGTGCCTATAATACTGTTGTTCCATCATCGGGTAAAGTGCTAACTGGTGGTGTAGATGCAAATGCTTTGCAAAGACCAAAACGCTTCTTTGGTGCTGCACGTAATATCGAAGAAGGTGGTTCACTTACGATTATCGCGACCGCGCTGATTGATACCGGATCTCGCATGGATGAAGTTATCTTTGAAGAGTTCAAAGGAACTGGTAACTCTGAGATGGTTCTTGATCGCAAGGTTTCAGATAAACGTATCTATCCTTCTATGGATATTTTGAAATCTGGAACGCGTAAAGAAGATTTACTTGTTCCAAAACAAGATCTTCAGAAAATCTTTGTATTACGCCGTATCTTGTCCCCGATGGGTACAACAGATGCGATCGAGTTTCTTATTGATAAGTTTAAACAAACAAAGAGCAATCAGGAATTCTTCGATTCTATGAATACTTAGAATGACTTAGCTATTCTCAATTGGTAAAGGCGTGTGAATTTGAATGAATTTGACACCATCTTTGCTTTATCGTCTGGTTCCGTTCCTGCGGGTGTAGCTGTAATTCGTATTTCTGGTGCGAAGACTCGATTCGCACTCGAAACATTAGGTGTTTTTAATCTGACACCACGTGTTGCTGCACTTAAAACGATTCGGAAACAAAACAATCTGATCATAGACAGAGGTTTAGTGCTGTTTTTCCCTGCTCCAAATTCATTTACGGGTGAGGATTGTGCGGAACTGCATGTACATGGTGGTCGCGCTGTTGTTGATACTTTGTTTGATGAACTGGGAACTATTGATGGCCTGCGATTAGCTGAAGCTGGTGAATTTTCTAAGCGCGCTTATGATAATGGTAAGATGGACCTCACTGAAGCAGAAGGTTTGGCTGATCTTTTGTCATCTGAGACAGAAATGCAGCGTAGATTTGCGGTGGAACAGGCAGATGGCGGTCTACGGCGGTTATATGATCGCTGGAATGCTGAAATTCTTAGATCGCGTGCACTTATCGAAGCGGAATTGGATTTCTCAGATGAAGAAGATATTCCTGGATCTGTATCAGATCAGATATGGAAAGACGTATCTAAGCTTATAGATGAAGTTAAACGTCATCTAACTAAGTCGAAAATTGGCGAAATCTCTCGTTCTGGATTTTCAATTGTTATTGCTGGTGCGCCAAATGCCGGAAAATCTTCATTAATGAATGCAATTGCTGGTCGAGAAGTGGCTATTGTGTCTGATCAACAGGGAACTACACGGGATGTGTTGGAGGTTAGGCTTGATCTTGATGGTTTTCTAGTTGTTTTAAAAGATACGGCTGGATTGCGAGATACTGATAACAAAGTAGAGCGCGAAGGAATTCGAAGAGCCAAGAATGAGTTAGATAATGCCGATCTAGTACTTTATTTAATTGAGCCCGGTGTTGAGGAACAGGTCGATGTTCTAGATACACACCTTTTTGATAAATCTATTGTTATTGGTACTAAATCGGATATCGAAGACCGAGTTTGGTCAATGAATACAGATATTTGTATTTCAATTCGCTCAACCAGTGATGTTGATAACCTACTTGAACGCATAAAGAATGAGTTATCAATATCAGATCTGAAAGATGATCTTGTTGTACCAACAAGACGTCGTCATATAGACCTACTTAACATCGTTTTGTCAGAGCTAGAATTGGCTTGTAATTATACTGATCTTCCGATTGAAATCAGAAGTGAACACTTACGCGTATCTCAAGATAATTTGGGTAGAATTACTGGGCGTGTTGATGTAGAAGATCTTCTTGGTGTTATATTTAGCGAGTTTTGTGTGGGTAAATGATTCACGTGAAACAAATTTATGCATAGTGAATGACTCACGTGAAACATATTGGTTTGTTCCACGTGAAACAAAGAAATCATTATTATACTAGGTGAATTATGGATTATGATGTGATCGTCATTGGTGGTGGGCATGCAGGTTGCGAAGCAGCTTCTGCATCGGCGCGGCTAGGTGTCAGAACTGCTCTTGTTACTCATAAATATGATACAATTGGCGTGATGTCGTGTAACCCAGCGATTGGCGGGCTTGGAAAAGGTCATTTGGTTCGTGAAATTGACGCGTTGGATGGTTTAATGGGTCGCGTTACAGATGATGCAGCTATTCAATACAGAATGCTTAATCGTCGTAAAGGCCCAGCTGTTCGTGGTCCGAGAACACAAGCTGATAGACGTTTATACCGCCAATCCATGCAGGAAAACATCAAACTTATCAATAATTTAGATGTTATTGAAGGTGAAGTTGATGACCTTGTTTTATCAGATGGCGTGATTTCTGGTGTTAAAACTAAAGATGGTCGTATTGTAAGATGTATTTCGGTTGTTTTAACAACAGGAACATTTCTTCGCGGGTTAATTCATATTGGCGATAAGAAAATTCCCGCTGGTCGGATGAATGAGGCGCCGGCTTTAGGTCTATCTGATAGATTGGAATCGCTGGGTTTGAGGTTAGAACGCTTAAAAACTGGTACGCCTGCAAGGCTGGATGGTAAAACAATTGCTTGGGATCAGTTAGAAGAACAAGGACCGGATGAAGACCCTGTGCCATTTTCTTTTATGACGGATGAGATAAAGCAGCGACAAATACCATGTGGGATAACGCGCACAACGAAGGCTACTCACAAGATTATTGAAGAGAATATCTCGAAATCTGCGATGTATTCAGGCCAAATTGAAGGTATCGGCCCGCGCTATTGTCCTTCAATTGAAGATAAGATCGTTAAATTTGGAGATCGTGACGGTCATCAGATATTTTTGGAGCCTGAGGGTTTGGATGACGACACTGTTTATCCAAATGGTATTTCGACATCACTGCCTGAAGATGTGCAGGATCAGTTTATTAGAACCATTCCAGGTCTTGAAAATGTTACTATTTTGCAGCCTGGCTATGCTATTGAATACGATTATGTCGATCCAAGAGAGCTTAAACAGACATTAGAGCTCAAAAAGCTTTCGAATTTCTTCCTTGCAGGTCAGATTAATGGGACAACTGGGTATGAAGAAGCTGCTGCGCAGGGACTTGTTGCTGGTTTAAACGCGGCTCGCAAAGCCATGGCCGGCGAAGAGATCATTTTTAGTCGGAGTTCATCGTATATTGGTGTGATGATTGATGATTTGACTACCCATGGGGTGACTGAGCCTTATCGTATGTTTACATCACGCGCCGAGTTTCGTTTAACTTTACGCGCAGATAATGCTGATTTAAGGTTAACACCGCTCGGTATTGAGATCGGTTGTGTTTCTGATGCACGCCGTCAACGTTTTGAAGCGTGGCAGAGCAACATAGATAACTGCAGAAATGCGTTCGAAGAATTGTCTCTTACGCCGAATGAGGCAGAGAAGTATGGATTTAAGCTGAATAAGGACGGAATTCGGAGATCTGCGTTTAAATTGTTGTCTTACCCTCAGATAAAACTTGATGATATTTTGAATGTTTGGCCGGAACTGGGTCAATATGATCGACACGTTTTGGAAACAGTTGAAATCGACGCGACTTATGCAGTATATATGGATAGGCAAAAGAACGATATCCGCATCCAACAACGCGAAGAGGGAAGGTTGATTCCCGAAGATTTCGATTTTGATGTTCTGCCAGGCTTGTCTAATGAGTTGAAGTATAAGCTAAAATCAAATCGACCAAAATCTATTGCGCATGCTAATAAAATAGATGGTATGACGCCTGCTGCAATTGCGCTGATTTTGACTTATCTAAAAAGACACAGTGGAAAAAACGCAATTATAGCGTCTTAATCAGGTATTTTATGTCTAAGAATTTTGAAGAGTCTATAAATGTTTCACGTGAAACATGGGCAAGATTGCGTCACTACGCTGATATTGTGCGTAAATGGCAAAAAACTATCAATCTCATCTCGCCAAGCACTGTCGGTGATCTATGGGATCGCCACATTCTCGACAGCTTGCAAATATGGTCACTTGATTCTAATCCGAAAACTTGGGTCGATATGGGTAGTGGCGCGGGCTTTCCTGGTATCGTCACAGCGATCTGTCTTGCAGAACAGGAAGCAGGATGGGTTTATTTGATTGAGAGCAATCAGAAAAAGGCCGCATTTTTGCGCACAGTTATTGTTGAAACAGGTGCAAGAGCGAGCGTACATCCAGTTCGAGTCGCGGATGCCTTTGATATTGCTCCGGAAATAGATGCTATTTCAGCGCGTGCGCTGGCTTCTTTGAATGATTTACTAGAGATGTCAGAGCCGTGGTTTCTTCGGAATGAAAAATTAGCCACATACCTTCATAAAGGTCGGGATTACCAGCTGGAAATTGAACTTGCCCGTAGTCGTTGGGCGTTTAATCTGGTAAAATATGATAGTCAGATTCAAGATGGATCAGTAATTTTGCAAATTGATAACCTCAAGAGACGATAGACACGTATATTGTGGTTTTTGGTAAAAGTTGGATGCAATGTCTCAGATTAAAAACCGGATAATAACAGTTGCTAATCAAAAAGGTGGTGTTGGTAAAACAACAACCGCGATTAATCTTGCAACAGCTTTGGCCGCAATTGGTGAAAATGTGTTGATTGTGGATCT
>CAJQOR010000078.1 GCA_905479965.1 uncultured Rhizobiaceae group bacterium
GCTCGCGCCTCACCGCCGAATTGAACTATTGGTTGACGCGTCAGTATTAGACGTAATATTGAGACCATTTAGAATTGAAGGTTGGACAACTGCTGTCAATTTAAAATCCCAGATTATTGAAGCCTCTCCCTATCTGTTGCAAATTCCCGCTGTAGTCTTGTTTTTGTTGTTCTCAGCACTTTATTTAAGAGCAATGCAATGGGAACGGACCAAACGCCTGGCAAAACGGCCAGTAACAAGTTTGTTTTTAATCTGGTCAGTGTTTTTGATCATTGCACTTGCGTTACCTCAGGGCTCGCTTATCGGCGCATTTATGTGGACTTTCGTGGGCGTTTTGGTGTCTGCTATTTGGTTCTTAGCCTATGCCGCTGTTGACGAAAAAGCCAAAATCAAAACACCGCTTTTAGCAAAAGCCGGCATGATGCGCCCAATTTGGGGCGGTGGTTCGACACCCATTGGTAAAGGCTTTGGTTATCTCAATAAATTTGATGCAAAAGATGCAGATGAACTGGCTGTCACACGATTAAAAGCAGTTAAACTCGTTGTTTGGGGTGCATTGCTAGCAGGTCTTTGGTTTGTCATGGAGCATGTCGCGCGAGACATGCTTGAAATACCAACTCTGTTAAATTCGATCTTAGCAACAGCTGAAGGCACAACAACCGTTGGCATGAGTTGGATTAGCCTTATCTATGACTACCTTTTGGATCTGGTTATTATAGCTGTTTGGGGTCATATGATTGTCGCGGTTATCCGAATGATTGGCTACCGCATTCCGCGCAATACACGCAATCCATTGGCCTCACGCACATTGGCTGAATTTTGGAACCGCTATTATTTCTACCACAAAGAGCTTTTGGTCGATTTCTTTTTCTACCCGGCGTTCATTCGGTATTTCAAAAAATCACCAAAATTGCGGATAGCCTTTGCCACATTTTGTGCAGCTGGAGCAGGTAATTACCTATTCCACGCAGCACGAGATACTCATATCTTTGCAAATAGTACAATCATCGAAGGATTGGCGATGCATCAGTCCGCTTGGGTGTACTTTCTTGCGCTGACTGTTGGGCTCATTTTTTCGCAGCTAAATCCATACAAGATCAAACCAGAACACGGCTTTTTATGTCACAGTGTGCTGACACGCGTAAATGTCTGCGCTTTCTTCTGCTTGATTAATGTTTTTGGTGATTTCACAACTGTTGGAACCTTGGCTGAACGTAGCCAATTCATTTTAAGCTTATTCTTAATCTAATTTAATAAAACACGAGGACTAACTATGGCACAATCAATACATGACGTTGTTAAATCTATGATGACAGCACGCGGTAGCACGCAAGACCTGAACATGGATGAACCTATTTTCACAAGCGGCTTATTAGATAGCCTTGCTGCAACTGAACTTATGATGACACTTGAAAGTGATTTTGGTATCGATTTAGCTGACGCTGATTTTGATATTTCAAAACTTGACACTTTAGCTGAACTTGAGGATCTTATTTCTCAAGCGGCGTAATGTATAAGTTCACTGCTCACACATAAGTGATGTGATATTCTGCCGCTAAAATAGGCAAAGCACCGATCCTTTGCTAACCTACCGCTTGAGGGAAATAAGTTATACCTAGGGCGGAGAACCGGTTGAAACAATTATATAAACTAGTTTTCTGCGCGGCTTATATTTTGGTCGCGCATTTTTCAATCTCACGTGCCATTGCACAAGATGTCGATCTTGAACTTGTGTTAGCAATGGATGCATCAGGCAGCATCAGCGAACATGAATATATGCTGCAACTAAATGGAACGGCTGATGCGTTTTTAGATACCAACATTCAAGCCGCCATCACGTCAGGCCCACGAGGCAAAATTGCCGTTGCAATTGTGTTATGGTCAGATGCTGCATTTCCCAAAGCAAATAGCGGTTGGCACATCTTAAAAGATGAAGCATCCATCACCGCTTTTTCGAATATGACGCGCACATTCAATTTAACCGCTGACAACAAGATGGGCACAAATGGCGGCGGCACAGGCATCGGCGCAGGCGTTGCTGAAGCGATAAAATTGATCCGCGAGAATAAAATTGAAGGTGAAAGACGAGTGGTTGATGTCTCTGGTGATGGGACCGAGACTGATTTTTGGTTCACCCGCAAAACCATTATGATGCCGGACGCAAAACTGCTTGCACAAATTAATGATGTGACAATAAACGGCCTACCCATCATCACACGCGATCATCCTAATCTTGATCAATACTATCGCGAAAATGTTATATTCGGCCCCGGATCTTTTATCGAAAAGGCTATCAGCTTTGACGATTTTGCGCGCGCCATTCGACAAAAGCTATTTCGAGAGATCGCACAGCCAATCGGTTGAGGCAATATTATTGCAATGTAAGGGTCAAAACCTGCACAGCACACCTATTCCAACCATGATAGCTGTTTATTGGCGTTGATATCCCTTGTTTATATGAGAATTTAAACTACATATGCCGCAACTTTTAATTTCATCACTATTTTGATTTGGAGGCTTATTGTCATGAATGATACAGCATCAAAAGAAACTTTTTCCTTTCAAACTGAAGTTGGACAGCTACTCGATATAGTTGCCGGCTCCTTATATTCAAACCGCGAAATCTTTTTAAGAGAGCTCGTCTCAAATGCATCAGATGCTTGCGATAAACTGCGTTACGAAGCTCTCACGAATGCATCTCTACTTGAGGGTGGACAGGACTTTGCGATCAAGATTGAGATAGACGCAAAAGCAAAAAGCCTTTCCATTTCAGATAATGGTATTGGCATGAACCACCAAGATCTTTTGGATACACTTGGTACGATTGCCAAGTCTGGCACCAGCAACTTCTTAAATGCGTTAGATGATGAGAATAAAGGCGATCTAGGTCTCATCGGACAATTTGGTGTTGGGTTTTATTCAGCCTTCATGGTGGCTGAAAATGTAAGTGTTACAACGCGTAAAGCCGGAGAAAAAGAAGCATGGCTATGGGCGTCCGATGGCAAAGGTCAGTTTACTATTGAACCAACCACCCGCGATGGGAATGGAACAAGCGTCACACTTTCATTGAAAAAAGACGCAAAAGAATTCTTAGAAGATGCGCGCGTTCAACATATTATCCGCACCTATTCCGATCACATCAGCTTCCCTGTTTTATTAGGTGAAGACACACTAAATTCAGCCTCTGCCATTTGGACACGTCCTGCAAAAGATATCACAAGTGAGCAATATACTGAGTTCTATCGTCATTCCGGACACGCCTATGATGAACCGTGGTTGACGATGCACAATCGTGTTGAAGGCTTGTTGAGCTACACAAACTTGTTGTTCATCCCATCAATGGCACCATTTGATCTTTATGAACCAGAGCGCAAAAGCCATGTAAAGCTCTATGTTAATCGCGTCTTTATCACAGATGACACGCAAGGCTTATTGCCCCCATATATGCGCTTTTTACGCGGCGTGGTGGATAGCGAAGATTTATCGCTGAATGTATCCCGCGAGATGTTGCAAACAGATCCAAAATTATCAAAATTAAAAACCGGCCTTACCAAACGCGTACTGGGCGAGTTGAAGAAAAAGGCCACGAAAGCACCACAGGAATACCAAAACTTTTGGTCAAACTTCGGTGCCGTCTTAAAAGAAGGTCTTGTTGAAGAAATTGCATTGCGCGATAAAATTCTTGAAATCTGCCGATTTAGATCAACGCATAATGATGAGCTGACAAGCCTTTCAGAATATGTTGAACGTATAAAAGAAGGACAAGATGCAATTTACTATATCGTTGGCGAAGACGCTTCCAAAATTGCGCGCTCACCACATCTAGAAGGCTTTAAGGCAAAGGGTGTTGAAGTTCTTCTACTATCTGATTCAGTAGATGAATTTTGGCTACAACATATCACTGAATTTGAAAGTAAATCACTCAAATCCATTACGCGTGGGTCTGATGATCTTGATAAGATTGATAACGCAGACAAGGATGGAGATGAGGATAAACCAGAGATCAAAGAGTTGGAAAAGCTCATTGAACTCATCAAAGTCGAACTTGGTGACGCGATTAAAGATGTTCGCCCATCAAAACGTCTGACAGACAGTCCTGTTTGTCTCATTGCAGATGACGGCGATATGGATGTGACATTGGAACGGATGCTAAAACGTGCTGGTCAATTACAGCAGACCACACCACGGGTTTTAGAACTGAACCCATCCCATCCGATCATTATCAAGCTCGCAGAACGTGCGAAAGCAGAAGAAAACGCGCAGGATGCATTGCTCAAAGATGCAGCGCACTTGCTTCTTGATCAGGCCAAAATTTCTGAGGGTGAAGCCCCTGCCGACGCGCTTGAATTTTCCAGACGTCTGACAGCTGTTATGTCGATCGCTCTTTAATTTAAAGCTCAATTGGGCACTATCGCTTATAATCTTTAAGCTCTAGTGCCCTGTCATTCTTGGCAATCTCGAAACGCTTACAACCAAGCATAGGGCCAATTCGAGTTTTTTCTATTGTCACGCAAAAACCCTCTTAACATAAAAATTCATTGTGCTAACGTTGTTTATGTACGCCGCATTTAGCGTTCGGAAATGTAAGCAGAGATGAAATGCGACAAAAATATACAGCTGCTCATTGGGGCAGCTATCAAGTCACTGAGTCAGGCGACGAAGTAAAACTTGAACCGTTGGACGACGATCCAAATCCATCCACCATTGGTAATGGTTGGATGAGTGCTACTACAGATAATCAACTCAGAATTACCAAACCAGCGATCCGAAAAGGTTGGCTTGAAAAGCGTGAAACTTCTAACAGATGCAACGACACATATATCGAGGTAGACTGGGATGTTGCACTTGATCTTGCCGCACAAGAACTAACACGCGTTCGGCAATCTTTTGGTAACAGCTCAATTTACGCAGGCTCATATGGATGGGCAAGCACGGGGCGTTTTCACCATGCACAATCGCAACTAAAGCGATTTTTAAACATAATCGGCGGATACACATCTTCAAAAACAACCTATTCTCATGGTGCTGCGGAAGTTTTGCTGCCCCATGTTACAGGTATGTCCAACAGGGTTTTCCAAGATGAGATGACCAGTTTGGAACTGGTTGCTGAACATTGTGAATATCTCGTTTGTTTTGGCGGCATATCAGCAAGAACGGCGCAAATCACATCAAGCGGCACATCCAAGCACGAAGTTGAAAATTGGCTTGAAGCTGCCCGTCAAAATGGCCTGAAAGTTGTCAACATTTCACCGTTGCGCTCAGACTTTTCGAGCGATTCCGGCGCTCAGTGGTTACCAATTTGCCCCAATACTGATGCGGCACTCATGCTGGCAATTGCCCATACGCTCATTACTGAAAAACTATACGATGAAGCGTTTTTAAATACCTATTGCCAAGGTTGGGAGGAGTTTAAATCATATGTGATGGGCGAGACAGATGGTGTCATCAAAACGCCTCAATGGGCGCAAGACATCACTGAAATCTCCGCCAATGATATCGTTGAGCTTGCTAAGAATATGGCGCGCTATAAAACGATGATATCAACCACATGGGCGATGCAGCGCGCGGATCATGGTGAGCAACCAATATGGCTTGCACTCACGCTGTCTGCAATGTTGGGGCAAATTGGTCAAAAGGGAACTGGGTTTTCATTCGGATACGGCTCAACCACACCTGTGGGCAGATCAGATAAATTGGTCAGTTGGCCTTCGGTTCCTCAAGGCAAAAATCCGGTCGAGGACTTCATCCCAGTTGCAAAGATCACCGAACTTCTTGCAACCCCGGGAAAGATGTTCAAATTTGATGGTGAAACTCACAAAATGCCCGAGATAAAATTGGTGTATTGGGCAGGCGGAAATCCATTTCATCACCAACAAGATCTCAATCAGTTAGATCAAGCTTGGACAAAACCGGATACAGTGATTGTTCACGAACAATTTTGGACAGCAACAGCCCGCCGCGCCGACATCGTTTTTCCTGTAACATCATCGCTAGAGCGTGATGACATTATGATGAACAGACGCGATCCTAAATTGGTTTGGATGGGCCGTGTTTATGAAAATAATAACGGTGCTAAATCAGATCACGATATTTTATGTGGAATAGCTGATCGTTTAGGTGTGCTTGAGCAATTCTCAGAAAATAAGTCCGTAGATGAATGGCTTGAACAACTTTGGAACACCTCCCAATCCGTTGCGAAATCTGAAAATTTTGAATTGCCTAGTTTTAAAGAGTTTAAATATCGGGGTGTTTTTGAATGCCCTAATAGTTCTGAAACCAGAATTCAATTTAATGACTTTATCACAGACCCCATTAAAAATCCGCTGAATACACCCAGTGGAAAAATTGAAATCTACTCTGATACTTTTGCGAAAATGGATATGGCTGACTGCCCGCCCCACCCCGCGTGGTTAGAGCCGATTGAATGGTTAGGTGATAAAGATAATGCACCAGATGCATTACATCTTATATCTGGACAACCGGCAACAAGATTGCACAGCCAACTTGATAATGGATCGGAATCTAAATCAACCAAAATTAATGGCCGAGAGCCTGCATACTTGCATTCTGATTTTGCTACAAAGATGGGAATTAAAAGCGGAGATATCATTCTCATTCATAACCAACGTGGTAAATGCCTTTGCGCTGCGCAGCTGACCGATGATATCCATCCGCAATCCATTTCACTTGCAACAGGCGCTTGGTATGATCCACAGGTGATTGATGGTGAAACAATCGAAGTACATGGAAATCCAAATGTTTTGACGATTGACAAAGGCTGCTCTGAGTTATCACAGTCCAATATTGCGCACACAGCACTTGTGTGGGTTTCTAAATGGGAAAAACCGTTACCACCGATTAAAGTGCATTCACCGCCTGAGATAGAGCGAAATAACTGAACGCAATAAAAAAGGCCAGATCTCGCAACGAAATCTGGCCTTAAATTTATTTAATGATTGCAATCTACATAGCGCAGTCTGCTACATAAGCATCAGAATGTTCAGTCAAACCAGTTGCGATAATCTTATTGGTAAAGACGTCACCCTCTTTGACAACTTCACGAACATAAATGTCCTGAATTGGGTGATGGTTATTGCCAAACTTAAAGTTACCGCGTGTTGATGAAAACTCAGCAGCTTTCAATGCAGCACGGAATGCATCAGCATCTTTAATATCCGCTTTGTCCATTGCTGAGAGCAACAAGTTAGCAGTGTCAAAACCCTGAGATGCATAGAGCGAAGGAAGACGTCCATATTCTGCTTGGAAGCTTTCAACAAATGCTTTGTTCGTCGCATTGTCGATGTCTTTGTTCCACTGAGATGTATTTTTAACGCCAAGTGCTGCTTCGCCAACAGCTTGCAAAATACCCTGGTCAAAACTAAATGCCGGACCAACAACTGGAAGATCGATACCGCTGCCAGAGAATTGCTTCAAAAACGAGATACCCATACCGCCAGGTAGGAAGAAGAACACACTATCAGCTCCTGATGCACGGATCTGGGCGATCTCTGCAGCATAGTCAGTCTGCCCAAGTTTTGTGTAAAGTTCACCAGCTAATTCGCCTTTAAAGAAACGCTTATAACCTGTGAGCGCGTCTTTACCTGCAGGATAATTCGGCGCCAATATGAAGGAATTTTTATAACCTGTATCATTGGCATAAGCGCCAGCTGCTTCATGCAAGTTATCATTTTGCCAAGCAACGTTGAAATAGTTTGGATGACAGCCTTTGCCTGCAAGCGGGGAAGGACCCGCATTTGGAGATAGATAAAACTTACCCTGCGCTGTTGCAGCTGGCACTACAGCCATTGCAAGGTTTGACCATATGATGCCCGTTAGAACATCCACATTCTCAGATTGGATCATCTTATCTGATAAACGTACAGCAATATCGGGCTTGCGCTGATCATCTTCGATCACAACTTCTAAATTGGTGTTACCGCTTTGCTTAACAGCAAGCAAAAAGCCATCACGGACGTCAAGTCCTAAACCAGCGCCGCCGCCTGACAATGTGGTAATCATGCCGACTTTCACTTTACCATGACCATCAGCAACTGCAGGTAGTACAGCTGCAGCGCTCAATGCAGTGGCGGCAATAGCGGCCAGTCCAAAT
>CAJQOR010000079.1 GCA_905479965.1 uncultured Rhizobiaceae group bacterium
CTCAGAATTTGTAAAAAGACCCCAAAAAGCGAGTCAATTTGTGATTTTTGTAAAAATGACTTTGTAAATTTGTAAATTTTGTAAATATCCTGACTCTTACTGCGACATCTATCGTCATCACCCCATTTAGCGCAGAAGAAAGCGCTGCAACCAAATCCCTTATCGTCTTCAATATTGTTGATTTGAATAAAACGCGCTACAGTCGCTTGACACTCCAAGCTCGCACCTTTATGCAGGTTTTTGCAATAATTTGCAGGATCATGCATGAATTTAAATATTCCAGATACACGCCAACAGGCGTTAGCTAAGAAACTTGATCAAGGTTCGCAGCTGATTGCGCAGGAACTCGCGCTTGAATTTGATGTTTCGCTTGATACCATTCGGCGCGATATCTTGGCACTCGAGGCAAGTGGTAAAGCGCGGCGGGTGCGCGGTGGCGCCATGCCAATAGCAAAACCTGTATCCCCTATGTTGGAACGCTTATCATCTGGCCACGGGGTTAACCAGGCCATCATCGATGCGACCCTTGTACAGATTGCCCATACACCAACTTTGATGGTTGACGGCGGCACAACCTCCCTTGCCATTATTTCCAACATACCAAAGCTGAACGAACGGCTGGTGATTACCCCCTCACCTTGGATCGCTATTGCTGCGCAAGAACGCGGATGTGATGTACATCTTTTGGGTGGCAGTTTGAGCACAAGTGGGGGCATCGCAACAGGTAGCCCAACACTAAAGGATATCGAAAATACCGCGGTTGACGTGAGTATTTTGGGTGTTTGCGGCATCGATGCTGATTTTGGTTTAAGCGCTGATGATTATGCTGAAATGCACATGAAGCGTGCTATGCACCGCGCTGGTCAGCGCACAATTGTTGCCACTGATCATTTAAAACTTAACACTCGCGCGCGCCATCACACATTACCCATCAATGAAATTGACCTCATTATTACAGATGCATCTTCGGAGCAGATCGAACCTTTCGCGCAATGTGATGCCGCGTTTGAATTGGTCTAAGTTCAAGATATATATAATTATAAGAAAGCGAATTCGTGACTGATTACAATCAAACCGCCCCTGCTCGCCTTTCCACTCGTCTTGCGTTTTTTGCCGCTGGGTTTGCGATGGCGTGCCTTGCGCCACTTTTCCCCTTTATCAAAACGCAAGTGGGGGCAAATGAAGGTCAATTTGGGCTCATTCTTTTGTGCTTAGGGCTCGGATCAATCATTGCAATGCCGGTCACCGGGATTATCTCCGCGCGCTACGGAGCCAAACCAATGATCCTTTTAGGTGGCTTTGGGTTGGTGTTGTTTCTACCTGCTCTGGTTCTTGCACCAACGCCAATTATTCTTGGTGCAATTTTATTTTTATTCGGCGCATCCTTGGGAACTATTGATGTGGCGATGAATGTTCATGGCGCTGAAATTGAAGGCCTTGAACAACGCTCTTTAATGTCCAATTTTCATGCGCAATTTAGCATTGGCGGCTTTTTTGGCGCCGGTCTCGTGACGTTATTGCTGTCATTTGGCACTCAGTTTCATACCGCTGCAATCATTGGTGCGGTTCTCACATTATTTGCGATGATCTTGTCGCGCAGCGGGTTGTTATCTGTGAGCGGCAAAGAACCTGAACCTTTTAAATTCCCGCGTGGCGTTGTCTTACTTTTAGCGCTACTGGCGGGTATCACGTTTTTGGTTGAAGGTGCCGTGCTGGATTGGGGCGCAATCTTAATCATTGATCAAGAGCTTGCCGCAAAAGAAAATGCAGGTATTGGCTATATTTTATTCTCTGTAGCAATGGTGATTGCACGATTAAGCGGTGACCGCATTATTAATGCGCTTGGTGGCTTTAAGGTTCTCGTTTTGGGCGGCATTGTCACAATTGCAGGCATTGCCATTATACTTCTCAGCCCCTGGGCGCTGGTTGCAACATCAGGTTTTATATTAATTGGACTGGGTGCGGCAAATCTTGTTCCGATCATTTTCAGCGCAGCGGGGCGACAAAAAGTCATGCCGTCCAGCTTAGCGGTCGCATCGGTCACGACCACTGGCTATGCTGGCATATTATTGGGCCCTGCTCTCATTGGATTTGCAGCAAATATGTCAAGCTTAAGCATGGCATTTTGGTTGCTAGCTATTTTGATGGCTGTCATACCGCTCACGGCCAAAATCGTTGCAAGGATCTAATTCATCCTGTTAAATCAAGCTGGTTTTGAACTATTGCGCCTTTGAGCCAAGCAGCTTTACCACATTCATCCATTTTTCAATTCGGCTTTGGTCTGCTGTGCCTGCAGGCGCAAAATGTGTTATGCGAGCAGGTTTTATGCCGCAGAAATGAAAAATTTGCCCTTTAATTTGCCGAAGTAGCGCATTGCGATAAAACAACCAAAAGAACAATCCAGGTGTATCTGAGGTGACGAAAATGCGTGCAGTTCGGCCAGATAACATTGGGAGCGGCATTCCCAGTTTTGATGTGCGTGTATCAAAAGCCCATCCAGGCAAAAAGGTTCGATCAAAGATGCCCTTGAGCTTTGCTGGCATCCCTCCCCACCACATTGGTGACGTTAAGACGATATGCTGGGCCCAATCAATGTCCTTACGAAGCGCCAACAGATCAGGTTCAAGATCCTTGTGATGTTTGTAACCGGCGAACTCATGATTTGGATCAAACGACATTTGAGATAGATGCGATATTCGCGCATCATGTCCCGCACTTATCGCGTCTTTTGCATAGGTCTCTGCGATGAATTTAGATAGCGAATTTTTAGCTGGGTGGCCGTTTAAAATGAAAATACGTTTTTGCGTCATAGTCGATTATCCATAAATAATTCAATAATTGACCATGGTCATAAATATGAAAATGACCGTAGTCAATAATTATTTTTGACCTTGGTCATTAAATCTGTATTTTTATCTCATGATTAAACAGACTCAAAAACGTAGTATTGAGACCCGAGCCAAGCTCATCCGTGTTTCTAAAGAGGTGATTTCCGCCCATGGCTATGGCGCTATGCGCGTTGAAGAAATTGTCCAGAGCGCCGGGGTAGCCAAAGGAACTTTCTTTGCGCATTTCAAAGATAAAGATGCATTAATGGACCTTATTATCGGTGCAGAAATCGATGCGCTTTTGGACGATGCACTAAAACTGCCTCAACCTAAAGATTTGGATGGTCTGATTTTACGGCTTCAACCTCTGATGAATTTCATGACAAGTGAACGGTATATTTTTGATGTAATCCTGCGCCATTCTGGTGCTGCAGTGAAAGAAGAGATTGGACCTATCGCACAAACTTTTGATCGAACGATAGAAATTGCTTCAAAATGGATAGCTAAAGGTAATTTTCGCAAAGATGTGCCTGAAATTCTGCTTGCGGAAGGCGTGCAGGCTTTTGCAGTGCAAGCGATGGCACTTCATTTTTGCGCCATCAACAATCAAGAAGAGATGCATTTACGCTTTAAAAAATATCTGCAAGCTTGGTTGATCCCTGCTCCTTAATATGGAGACTGCAATGAAGAAAAAGTCTATAAATTTATGAGATAAACATACAATTTTAATCAATCAATTTACGGAATATTCACCATAATATTCACCGCCCCAAAAGCTTGCCTTTAGCAAACCAAATGGGACGATGAGCTTTCTTTTGAGATGATATTGATCGAATAATCAATAGGAAATCGCAGGCGTTTTGCTCAAATATTTATCACTCTGCAATTGCGCAACCATAAACTGGGCTGCATCTGAACGGGAGATTTTAAGCTCTAATCCGTCTCGTTTATAGGGTGAAAATCCACGCTGATAATTTCCGGTTTTGGGACCATCTGTGAACGCACTTGGGCGGACAATCGTCCAATCTAGATTTGATTTTTTTACCACAGCTTCTTGTGTGTGGTGATCTTCATAGGCCGGTCGCAGTAATAAGCCGAACATAATGTTTTTCCATAAGAAATTAAGATTACCGCGACTTTCACCCACACCCAAACTCGACAGACAAACGAAGCGTTTTACACCATGAATTTTCATACCTTCAGTGATGTGTTTTGTGCCCATTGTTCGCACAGTTCCTTTGCGACCTGCACCCAATGCGCAGATAACACCATCGTGGCCTTTAACCGCTTGCGCCACCGAGTAAGCATCAAACACATCTCCTTTTATAACGCTGAGAGCTGATGAGGATGCATGCTCAAAGTTGCCTGAACGGGTAAATGCTGTGACTTCGTGCCCTTCTGATAGGGCCTCTTGAACAACTTTTCGACCCAATGTGCCTGTTGCACCAAATACTATAATTTTCATTTTAATCTCCAATTCTGATTTTAGTTTGTTTCATTCATTTTACTTTACACCGTGTCAATTGACACCGCGACAAGTATTAGTTACTTTACATCATGTCAAGAGAGAAAAACGAAACACGTCAAAAAATTTTGGATTCAACTTTGAAGCTGCTGGAAAAGAGTTCAGGCGGCAAAGAAGTACGCATGAGTGATATTGCCAAGGGGGCTGGGATCAGCCGACAAGCGGTATATCTTCACTTCCCAACCCGCGCAGATCTATTGATTGCGGTGACCTATCGGTTGGACGAAATATACGGCGCAGCAGATCGTTTGATCAAGCCCGCAAATGCTGAAACAGGGATCTTACGGCTTGATGCCTATATCGAGGCTTGGCTTGGATATTTACCGCTAATTTATGGTGTTGTGAAAGCCATGATGGACATGCGTGATGATGATGAAGCTGCAAATGAAGCCTATAATTTGCGCATGCAGCATATCCGCGCTGCGTGCGAGACCACCGTCCAAGCCCTTGAAAAGGATGGTCAGCTAAAGCCACATTTATCGATTGAAATTGCAACCGACATCTTATGGACCTTGTTATCAATTCCTGTCTGGGAACAATATCGTTTTAAATGTGGGTGGACGGCAAATGAATGTATTTTGCGAACGACTGACCAAGCAAGGGCGATATTGCTCAAGACATAGCCGGTTTTATCCCTGCTGTTGGACCATCGCCTCCAACATGTGCTTTGTTGCATCATCAGTTGGGAACAGCATCTCGATTTTTAATTCAGACAACGCAATATCTTCCGTTGAACCAAATTGCGCAATTGTTGAAATGAAAGACAAACGCTGATCACCCATTTTATAAATGGCAGGTATCACAGCTGGTCCCTCGCCGTCCTTTAAATTGCTTTGATCACCATCTAGCATTTCTAATTTTCGGCCAATGCCTTCTATGGCTTTATCTAAAACCTCATCACCACCTAAATGCTCGTTTTCTGTGCGCAAACGAATATGCATGGCGCGCAAAACCTCTGCATGATTGTCGATAACTTGTCCCATGACCTGATCGTCAAGAAGTGCGTCGAGAAGACTACTTCCTTCGCTTAAGCCTGCTCCGCCCAGCATGAGCGCTGCGGCGCGATTTGTTTTGACAACATTCCAATGGCGATCAAGCGCAAAAGCGGGATAAGGATCATGATTTTGTAACGTCCAAGATACCGCGGCTCTAATATGTGCCATATCTTCACCACTTAAATCCCGTTTTTTATAAACGGGCGCGAAACCTGCTGATGTTAAAAATGCATTGCGTGCTGAGACTGGCATATCAAGTGTGTCACACAACATCATAACCATGGATTGGCTGGGTCTTGAACGACCTGTTTCCAAAAATGAAATATGTCTGGCGGAAATATTCGCTGATAGCCCCAGATCCATCTGGCTCATGCGGCGGCGTCCGCGCCATTCTTTCAAACTTGTTCCAAAATTGTTTTGCATATGCGCCTCCTATAGAGCGGTTCTAGCCTATCGCTGATCCAAAAA
>CAJQOR010000080.1 GCA_905479965.1 uncultured Rhizobiaceae group bacterium
CTGAAACAAGTGAACACGAGGGGCCGAACGAGGTATGACCGAAACTCTTTCAATTATCGTCTTCCTATCAACGCTTTTTGTCCTTTTGGGCATCGGCGTTTGGGTTGGAGCTGCACTTCTTATAACGGCTATTTTAGGTATGTTCTTGTTTACCTCTGCGCCCATCGGCGATTCTATGGCCGTGACAATTTGGGGTGAACAATCCTCCTGGACTTTAACCGCGCTTCCATTATTCATTTGGATGGGCGAGATCTTATTCCGAACGAAACTCAGTGAGACCTTATTTAAAGGTCTGGCGCCGTTCTTGCGAAAACTGCCAGGTGGTTTACTTCACGTAAATGTTGGTGCCTCCGCCGTATTTGCAGCAATATCCGGGTCGTCCGCGGCGACGGTAGCAACTGTTGGAAAAATGTCCATTCCCGAACTCCGACAACGCGCATATCCAGAAAAAATGATTATCGGAACATTATCTGGTGCCGGCACTTTGGGCTTACTTATCCCACCTTCAATTTCCATGATCATCTTTGGTGTGACCGTCAATGAGAGTATTTCAAAGCTATTCATGGCTGCGATGCTTCCAGGTCTTGGATTAGCATTATTCTTCATGATCTACATTATCGGCTGGTCACTGCTTAACAAAGGAACTTTTAAGCCGAAGATCGATCTTGCTGACACAGTTTCATTCGCTAAGAGAATGAGCGATTTGTTACCAGTACTTGTTTTAATCGGTGCCGTCATTGGTTCGATCTATTCCGGTGTGGCAACAGCGACAGAAGCGGCTGCCCTTGGTGTTGTTGGCTCGATCATTCTGTCTTTGGTGCAGCGCAGTTTCACCATGAAGGGATTTTTGGATAGCATCATGGGCTCGGTCAGAACAACGGCCATGATTATGCTCATCCTTATGGGCGCGGGGTTCTTGTCTCTCGCAATGGGCTTTACAGGTATACCAAAAGCTCTTGCGGAGGTAATTGGTGGATGGGATCTTTCCCCTCTGGCGCTTATTCTAATCCTAACCGTATTCTACATCATCCTTGGTTGCTTCCTTGATGGTTTATCTTCCATCGTGTTGACCATGGCAGTCATTGAGCCAATGATCAGAGCCGCCGGATTTGATATGCTATGGTTTGGCGTATTCCTCATGATCGTTGTGGAAATGGCACAAATTACACCGCCAATTGGGTTTAACCTGTTTGTCCTGCAAGGGATGACCGGCAAAGATATCGGCTTTATATCCCGCGCATCTTTCCCAATGTTCTGTGTGATGCTCGTGTTTATTGTGTTCTTGGTGCTGTTCCCCGAAATAGCCACTTGGTTGCCAGAAACTTTGAGCAAATGACGATGAAAGGGGTATTATCATGACAAAACGTACTTTGCTTGCAATGGTGGATATTGCGCATCGGGAAAACGCGGTCGTGTTGTGCCGGAATGCAAAAGAACAATGCAAGCCAGAAAACGAGCTGCATATTGCGTATGTTATGCCTTATGGCTATTTCAGTTATATCGAGCCATTTGTATCAGACGAAAGCATACAAGCTGCCGCAAAACGGGCGCATGACGATTTAAACAGTGTTATTGCAGAAGCTGGTATCGTAAATGCTACTCCTCATGTGTTGCGCGGTGGTGTCGGAGAGCAAGCCTTACTGCTGCAGGAAAAAATTGATGCGTCGATGATGCTAATTAACGCCCATCGCCCTGGAGTAGAAGTTCACAGTTTAGGGGCATATGCAACTCAGATCGTACGCCACGCCTCCTGTACCGCGATGGTCGTACGGTCTTTTTCATAAAACAAGAGATTAAACTCGCCAAATAGTGTATTTTGCGAGTTTAATAAAACAGTCAAAGCAAATACTTTAAGCAATGAAATCAATACCTATTCAACGAAGAATTTTACCGTCACATGCAGTTTTGCGCAGTTTTGAATGCGCAGCACGACACGAAAGTTTTACTTTGGCAGCTGAAGAGCTGAACTTGACGCAAAGTGCTGTTAGCCGTCAGGTTCGGGAGTTGGAGCAGACATTGGAGACAGAGTTGTTCCGCCGTGTCGGGCGACGAATTGTTTTAACTGAGGCCGGTCAGGTCTTTGCCAGAGAGCTTGCGGTAGATTTAGAAAATATCCATCAAACTATCGTCAAGGCCATGTCCACGGGACAACGAGGCAGCGCATTGCGCGTCGCGGTTCTTCCTTCGTTTGCAAGTAGATGGCTTATACCTCGTTTATCACAATTTATGGATCTGCATCCAGACATCGAGGTTAGCTTCGCAACAAAACTGAACCCTTTTGATATCGAACGGGAGCGTTTTGATTTGGCCATTCATTTTGGCCAAGACAATTGGCCTAATGTCAAAATGGAAGTGCTATGCTCAGAAACGTTGATTGCTGTCTGTAGTCCTAAATTTAAGGAAAGATACGCGATCAACGAAACCAGCGATCTTTGCGATGCGCCACTATTACATATGGAATCGCGACCGTCAGCTTGGTCAGTTTTTTTCAACGAGACCAATACCGTCGGTAAAAATGCTCATGTTGGGAAATATTTCGATCAGTTTTCCATGGTCATTTCCGCAGCCACTGCATCACTCGGAGCGGCCCTCATTCCGACATACCTTATCGAAAAAGAGCTTTCAACCGGAGCTCTGTCAAAACTCGATGAAACCACTGTGACGACCAAGAACAATTACTATCTGGTTACGCGCCATGGTGAGAAAAGCAAACAACTCACCCTTTTTTGCGATTGGCTTAAAAGGTCTGTTGGCGACTAAGACGCATTCGTTTTATGAATGAATACGTGATGAGACATCGTTTTTAATCACAATGACGTCTGTGTAGAATTCTGGCTAAATCACCCCCTTCAAAGGTGTAAAACATAATTTAGTGAGGCCAAAATGTCAGTTGCGGAAACCACAGCAGAAATTCTAACCCGACTTGGTGTAGATAAAAACAATTACAAAAATGGCGATCTCGCCGTGATTAGTCCGGTAACTGGCGAAAAGGTAGGCGATGTTACAACGCAAAGCGTTGCCGAACTCAACGAGACCATTGCCAAAGCCAAACTAGCATTTAAAGTTTGGCGGAAAGTACCAGCACCGCGCCGTGGTGAACTTGTAAGATTGTTGGGCGAAGAACTTCGGATTGCAAAAGACGATCTTGGCAAGCTTGTTTCTATTGAAGCCGGTAAAGTCCCGTCCGAAGGCGCTGGCGAAGTGCAGGAAATGATTGATATTTGCGACTTCGCCGTTGGTTTATCTCGTCAACTTTATGGACTAACAATTGCAACCGAGCGTCCAGGACACAGAATGATGGAACAATGGCATCCACTTGGTGTGGTTGGTGTGATTTCCGCATTTAACTTTCCGGTTGCTGTATGGTCGTGGAATGCCGCGTTGGCTCTTGTTTGTGGTAATCCGGTTGTATGGAAGCCATCTGAAAAATCATGTTTAACAGCCCTCGCGTGCATGGCTATTTTAAAGCGCGCCCTTGAAAAGTTTGCTGATGCACCTGATGGACTAATATCGTTGGTAAATGGCGATGGTGAGATAGGTAATGCTCTAGTTGAGCACAACGATATTGCTTTAATTTCCGCGACCGGTTCAACCAGAATGGGCAAGATTGTTGGGCCAAAAGTTGCGGCACGCTTTGGTCGTTCCATTTTAGAACTCGGCGGAAATAACGCAGGCAT
>CAJQOR010000081.1 GCA_905479965.1 uncultured Rhizobiaceae group bacterium
ACCGAAGGCTATAAAGCAATTGATGTTTTATATCGCCGCATTGATGATGAATATTTAGATCCATTAAATTTCAATCCAGACTCTATGCTTGGGGTCCCTGGAATTTTTGATGTTTATCGTTCAGGCGGCATCACAATTGCCAATGCACCCGGCACTGGGATAGCCGATGATAAAGCATTATACAGCTATATGCCGGAGATCGTTGAGTTTTATACCGGGCGTAAAGCGATTTTGAAGAATGTTGAAACGTATCGATGCTCTGAGGAAGATTCGCTGAAATATGTGCTCGAACATCTTGATGAACTCGTCGTCAAAGAAGTGCATGGTTCAGGTGGTTATGGCATGTTGGTTGGGCCTGCTGCGAGCAAAAAAGAAATTGCTGCATTCCGCGATAAACTTAAGGCAAATCCTGATAATTATATTGCCCAACCGACGTTAAGTTTGTCAACAGTTCCTATTTTGACCAAGAAAGGTCTAGCGCCGCGACATGTAGATTTACGTCCATTTGTTTTGGTTTCGCCAAAAAAGATCGACATTGTTCCAGGAGGTTTGACGCGTGTTGCCTTGAAAAAAGGGTCGCTAGTTGTGAACTCCAGTCAGGGCGGTGGCACCAAAGATACCTGGGTTTTGAGGGATTGATCAATGAGGGCGTATCAACAAATTCAGGAGGTCGAGCATGCTAGGTAAAACGGCTGGCGGTCTTTTTTGGATGTTCCGCTATTTGGAGCGCAGCGAAAATACAGCGCGTATTTTAAATGCCGGTTTTCGCATTGCTCTTACCAGAACAGCGACATCAGAAGACGAATGGTCTTCCATTTTGACCACATCAGGAATGCGAGAAACTTATCTGCTTCATTATGAGAAATTTGATGCGGATTCGGTGATCAACTACTTGCTTCGGGACAATAAAAACCCATCGAGTGTGATTGTTGTTAGTGAAGCTGCGCGAAACAATGCACGGCTTGTTCGCACCGCGCTCACACGGGAAGTCTGGGAAGCGGTCAATGAGAATTGGATACATTTAAGCGAGGCACTTTCGCGCCCGGTTCGCCAAAAAGAATTGCCCAGTATCTTGGGGCTTATTCGCCAGCAGTCTGCTCTTGTTCGCGGCGCATTACACGGCACAATGTTGCGTAATGATATTTTTGACTTTTCGCGCCTAGGTACATTTTTAGAGCGTGCTGATAATACGGCCCGAATTTTAGATGTAAAATACCATGTACTATTGCCATCTGTGTCGCTGGTTGGATCTTCGTTAGATAATGTTCAATGGGAAACCATATTGAGATCTGTTTCGGCACTCAACTCATTTAAGTCTATTTCAGGCGGTGAATTAACGCCACGTGAAATTGCAGATTTTCTTATTCTTGATAAGCGCGTACCACGATCTCTTGGTTTTTGCGTCGGTAAGATCGCGACCAATCTAGATTATTTAGCAAAAGACTATGGTCTTGAATTGCCGTGTCATACGCGTGTTAATACGCTGAAAGATGCACTTGCAGAAATTACCATTGATACGATCATTGAAGATGGGCTGCATGAGTTTTTAGGCGATTTTATCACAAATGTCACCGAACTTGGTCAACAGATCGAAGTTGACTATCGATTTACAAATTAGAGGGGTTGATATGCTTTTAACAATTTCTCATACAACGACTTACAAATATGACCAATCTGTCCCTTACGGAGTGCAGCAGCTTCGTCTTACGCCAAAGCCTTATCATGGGCAAAAAGTTATCCGATGGGAAACCACTGTTGAAGGTGGTCATAAAGAGCTTGAATATGAAGATCATAATCTTAACCGCGTTCAATTGATTAAAGTCTTTCCGCATCAAAAAGAGCTTGTTATTCATTGTGAAGGTGAGGTTGAGACAGTTGATCGAAACGGGGTTGTTGGTGAACATATTTCCCATATCCCGTTATGGCTTTATCAGCGTTCAACTCGACTAACCAAATGCGGGTCTGGGGTGAAAAAGATCATCAAATCTGTTGGTGATGAGTATTCCGACGCATTGTCGAGGCTTCATGCATTATCGGAAAATATACACTCTGTTGTGAGTTATAATACTGGCAATACGATTGTGAATACCACCGCAGAGCAAGCCATAGAAACGGGCTCAGGCGTGTGCCAAGATCACAGCCATATATTTGTTTCAGCGGCACGGAAAATAGGATTTGCAGCGCGTTATGTAAGTGGTTATCTGATGATGGATGATCGCGTAGAGCAAGATGCAACACATGCATGGGCGGAAGCCTATGTGGCCGGTCTCGGCTGGGTTGGTTTTGATGTTTCCAACCAAATTTCTCCCGATCACAGGTATGTTCGCGTGGCCAGCGGGCTTGATTATCGCGATTGCGCACCAATTACTGGGTTAAGAATTGGATCTGGTGGTGAAGATCTGTTTGTGTCTTTGCAAGTTCAGCAGTAAATTGTGAACGAATCATTTGCGGGAGGGTTCATGACTTATTGTGTTGCCATACGTTTAAATCATGGCTTGGTCTTTATGTCCGACACGCGCACCAATGCTGGCGTAGACAATATCTCAATTTTCAAGAAAATGTTCACTTGGGAAGTCCCAGG
>CAJQOR010000082.1 GCA_905479965.1 uncultured Rhizobiaceae group bacterium
ATAAACTCCAGTACATGCAAGCTGATTCGACAAAACTTATAAGAAAAGTGGTTGCGAGGATTGTGTGAAAGACTTGAGTCACGACGGCACTGTATTACAGTGAGTAATTGCAAACTCTGGAAACCTGACGAGTGCTTCACACCCACACTGCTCATTTTGAAGCTCAGGCACTTGCGGCTATTTCAACTGATGTTTCATCTCACGCATTGATCAAAGAAGGTAAATCACGTCCAACATCGGCGCGCGCTGTACTTGGTCCTGGTACCGGACTAGGAATGGCCGGAATGATCTTTATTGATGGCCAATGGTCGATCATTCCTGGTGAAGGTGGATTTGTCGATATTGGTCCGAAAACACCGCGTGATACTGTTATTTATAAACACGCTTTTGCACCTGACGAAAGACCCGCTGCAGAAGAATTTATCAGTGGTCGCGGTCTGATGCGCCTTTATAATGCAATCAGCAAAGCTGATGGTCTTGATAAAACTGTTAGTGATCCTTCTGAGGTAACCGCAGCTTACCGTGAAGGCAATGATCCCGTTGCGAAAGAAACACTTGAATTATTTGTCACTTATTTAGGACGATATGCCAGCGATGCAGCACTTATTTATTTAGCGCGCGGCGGTGTATTTTTAACAGGTGGTGTGGCACAGCGACTTAAAGATGTATTGCAATTGCCGTTCTTTAATGAACAGTTTTTGGACAAAGATCCTTATTCAGATTTAGTGGAAGAAGTACCAGTTTACCTGATGACTGAGCCGTTAATTGCACTTTCGGGACTTTGTGCCTATGCAAACCATCCCGATCAATTTAGAATTACGAAACAAGGCCGATATTGGCAAAACCAAAAATAAGATTGCAAAAGCGTAATCTAAAATGATTTTTTGACAAAGGTGCCCCATTTGGCTGTTGTAAATACCTCGAAAAAGAAGACCGAGATCGTACCCGGTCTTTTGGACATGCTCAAACGCATATTGCGAGAAAATGGCCGCGATTATATCAAAACATATGCCGTCGCTATTACGTGTATGCTTTTCATCGCAGCATCTACGGCATTTTTGGCTTGGATCATGGAAGACGTGATCAACGAAGCGTTTGTTAATCAGGATACAGAAGCCATTTGGTATGTTGCGGGCGGAATATTCGGAGCCTTTCTAATTCGCGGTATCGCGTCATATATAGAAGCGGTCTCACTTAATCTGATCGGTAATAATATCGTTGCACGTTACCAGCAGCGTCTTTTCGATCATCTGATGGCGTTAAATCTGTCATTTTTCTCAGATACACGATCCGCGCAAATTGCGGCACAAATTTCGCAAAATGTGACAGGCATCAGGGACACATTAAATTTAACAATAACTTTGTTGGCGCGCGACGTTGTTACGCTTTTCGCGCTTGTTGTTGTCATGTTTTCAAAAGACGTTGTTTTATCGATGGTGGTATTCTTCGTTGCGCCTCCGATTGTTATCTCACTCCGCTATATTGCCAAACGTCTGCGCACAGCAACCCGCCAGGCGATCGATTTAAACAGCCAAGTGCTGGGTGCCATGCAGGAGACCGTGCAAGGTATTACGATTGTTAAATCTTTCACTATGGAAGAACGATTAAGCGAACGTATTAGCCATATTATCGGCAGTGCAGAACAACGCGCCAACCGCATTGCTCGACTTGCAGAGCGAACGTCTCCCATTACTGAAACCATATCTGGTTTTGCGATTGCAGCTGTTATTGTTTATGCCGCGTATCGATCAATCTATAACAATGTGCCGCCCGGGGCGTTTTTCTCTTTCATCACTGCATTATTGCTGGCCTACGATCCTGCGCGACGCTTGACGAAATTGCAAATCAACCTTGAAAAAGCTGTTGTAAACGCGCGAATGATCTATGAAATCTTAGATACCAAGCCACTACAAAGTGACAAAGAAAACGCTACAGAACTGGTCGTTAATGCTGGCGAAATTGAGTTTAAAGATGTTTGCTTTAGCTATCCTGAAAGCGAAATGGTGTTAAACGGTGTGAACTTTAAAGCCCAAGCCGGAAAAACCACTGCGATTGTTGGACCGTCAGGCGCAGGTAAATCAACCATCATTTCGCTTGTCCCGCGATTTTACGATCCCAAGACAGGCAGCATCTTAATCGATGGTGTTGATATTGAGGATGTGACCAAATCTTCGTTGCGAAAAAATCTGGCTTATGTGTCCCAGCAGCCTTGGCTATTTGAAGGCTCGATCCGCGATAACATTCGCTACGGACTGCCAGATGCAAGCGATGCTGATATTGAAGATGCGGCCAGACTTGCACATGCACATGACTTCATTTTAGAACAGCCGCAAGGGTATGACACACCTGTTGGCGAGAACGGTATCACATTGTCTGGCGGTCAACGTCAGCGGTTATCTATCGCTCGAGCGCTTGTGCGTAATGCGCCAATTTTAATATTGGATGAGGCGACATCAGCGCTGGATAATGAGTCAGAGGCTGCGGTTCAAAAAGCGCTAGATAAGGCAATGAAGGGCCGCACCGTTCTGGTCATTGCCCATAGATTATCCACCATTGCGAAAGCGGATAAGATCGTGGTCATGGAAGCTGGAAAAGTTGTCGAAGAAGGATCGCATTCAGAACTTTCAGAACAATCGGGTGGTGTTTACTCGCGATTACAAAACATCCATTCCAAGTCAAATAAGGTCGATACTGTAGAGGATGCTGAGGATGAGTAACAATAGCTCACAAAACCTGTGTATGATTGTTGTCGCTGGTGCTTCAGGCCGGATGGGGCAAGCGATCATTCGCGTGATCAACGATATGCCTGGCGCAAAACTAGTTGGCGCACTGGAACGACAAGGTGCTGCAACAATTGGCCAGGATGCAGGTGAAATCGCAGGTATTGGCACGAGCGGTGTTATTATCACAGATGATCAAAGCGAGGTGCTAAAAGGTGCTGACGCGATCATCGATTTCACAACACCTGAAACCAGTGTGGCTTTTTCCAAAATAGCGGCCAAACATGAGCTCATTCATATTGTCGGAACAACAGGTTGCAGTCAGGAACAAGATGCTGAGATCGCAACGGCGGGTTCGTC
>CAJQOR010000083.1 GCA_905479965.1 uncultured Rhizobiaceae group bacterium
GTGAGGTGTTGTGTCTTTTAGGGCCATCCGGATCTGGTAAAACAACCTTATTGCGGATTGCTGCGGGGATTGAAGGCCAAACACAAGGTAGTCTTTTCCTCAATGGCCAGGAAATTTGCAGCCCTAAATCCTCATTGCCGCCTGAAAAGCGTGGCATCGGTCTGATGTTTCAAGATTTTGCACTTTTTCCGCATATGACCTTGCTAGAGAACGCTAAATTCGGATTAACCGCACTATCCTCCTCGCAAGCAAAAGATCAAGCGTTACTGGCTTTAAAGCGTGTTGGATTAGAGCGATATGCGGATGCTTACCCTCATTTATTATCTGGTGGTGAGCAACAGCGGGCAGCATTGGCTCGTGCGATAGCACCTCGGCCTGCGGTTCTATTGATGGATGAGCCTTTTTCGGGCCTTGATTCACGTCTTAAAGATGCCATTCGCAGCGATACGCTATCGATCCTTCGCGAAGCGCGTGCAACATCAATTGTTGTTACTCATGATGCTGAGGAAGCCATGCAAATGGCAGATCGTATTGCGCTACTGCGCGATGGTAAACTAGTGCAGGTTGGAACGGCTCGTGAATTATATGAACAGCCAAATGACTTATTTACCGCAAGCTTTTTCTCTGATCTGAACGTATTACACGGTACGGTTAAAAATGGTCAGGTGGAAACGGCTTTGGGACAATTTAATGCAACGCGCTTTAATGATGGTACTAAATTGGATGTGGCGTTGCGGCATTCAGGCATTACGGTTGCAAAAGGGAAGGGTGATTTGGTTGCTCGGGTTGTTACACGAAGGTTTATGGGGCGACTTGAACAGCTTAGTTTAGCAATCCCTGGTAGTGAAGAATTGGTTAGCGCAAGCGTGCGCGTAGGGCATCTTGGGCCTAATGCTACTGACATAGAATTAAAAATCGACAAACGCGACGTATTCTTGTTTGAAAGTCAGAGCTAAATGGCCTACATAAAAGAAAAGAAAATTAGGAGTATATAATGGGAAATATTGGTCCATTACAGATTGTCATTATCTTATTGGTTGTTTTGTTGTTTTTCGGCCGTGGTAAAATCCCACAGTTGATGGGTGATGTTGCTAAAGGCATTAAGAGCTTTAAGAGCGGCATGAAAGAAGAAGAGACAGCAGAAACAGACGGAAAAACTGTTGAGCATCAGTCCGAGAAAGACAAAGCTTAAGTTAATTCTCTTTTGGCTTTGTTTTAGGGATTTAAATAGATGCTAGATATCGGCTTTCCGGAGCTTTTAGTAATCGCTGTCGTGCTTATTTTAGTGGTGGGTCCAAAAGACTTGCCACCAATGCTGCGCGCGTTTGGCAAAACGGTGAAGAAATATCGGGGTATGGCAACTGATTTTAAAAATCAGTTCAACGAAGCCTTAGATGAATCTGAGCTGGATGAATTGCGCCAGGCTGCTAGCGACGTAAAAAACATGAATCCAATGAATAAGTTGAAGGATGCGGTTAATCCTTTGACGGAAGTTGGCGATGATATTAAATCTCATCTTGATGTGAAAGATGAAGATTTAGCGCCTGTTAAACCTTGGAAGCCAAAGCCGGAAGAAATTTCCGAGGCGGCGCGCTCTGTAGGTGAAAAGGAAAAAGCAGCGAAAGCTGCTGCTGCGAAAAAAACAACAAAAACAACAAAAACAACAAAAACAACAAAAACAACGCGTAAACCAAGAGCCGCTGCCGCATCATCAACGGCACGCGCCAACAAAGCGAAGTCTGCTTCAACGCCAGTGGCAGCTAAAAAACCAGCGGCTGTTAAACCCGCTGCACCAAAACCCGCTGCACCAAAACCCGTTGCACCGAAACCTGCTGCAACAAAAGCGGTTGGTGTTAAAAAACCTGCAACGCGCCGTACAACCGCTGCGAAGGCGACGACGACAAAAGCTGGTACAACTAAAACCAGAACTGCTAAAGCCACAACCGCTAAAACAAGTGCTGCGAAAACAAAGACCAACCCATCTAAAGCTGATAATTCATGAGTGAAGAAAACCAAATTGACGATCAGCCGCAACCGCTGATCGAGCACCTTATCGAACTACGCCAACGACTTTTATGGGCTGTGGTTGGTTTTGTAATTGCATTTATTTTCTGCTTTTATCTTGGTGGTCATATTTTCAATGTTCTCGTTCAGCCCTATGAATGGGCTGTTGATTGGTCTGGGTTAGACGCAACCAAAATTGAGTTGATCTTTACAGCGCCACAAGAATTCTTCTTTACGCAGATTAAAATTGGTTTGTTTGGTGGTTTGTTGATTTCTTTCCCGGTAATAGCTGCGCAAATCTACAAATTTGTTGCGCCTGGCCTTTATACCAATGAGCGTTCGGCGTTTTTACCGTTCTTGATCGCGTCTCCCATATTGTTCTGCATTGGCGCGGCGATTGTATATTTCTTCCTTATGCCAATGGCGATGCTGTTTTTCTTAGGAACTCAGCAGGTTGGTCAGCCGGATGTGGTCGATATTACATTATTGCCAAAGGTCTCGGAGTATCTCAGCCTGATCATGACGTTGATCTTTGCCTTTGGCTTAGTGTTTCAGCTGCCTGTTGTGACAACACTGTTGGCGCGAGCTGGGATGGTCACCTCTATTGGTTTGGCAACAAAACGAAAATATGCGATTGTGATTGCGTTTATTGTGGCTGCTGTTTTGACGCCACCTGACCCTGTTTCACAGTTAGGTCTTGCACTCCCAACTATCCTTCTTTACGAGATTGCCATCTATGCCGCTCGAATCGTAGAGCGCCAGCGAAAAGAAGCTTTAAAGCGATCGGGATATTCTGAAGACGAACTGGAAGATTCAGACGACGCATAAGAGGTTTGTTCAATCTCTTAAACAGAATATCTCTTAATAGGACACTAGAAAATGCTCGATATCAAATGGATACGCGAAAACCCTAGCCAATTGGATGATGCTTTAAAAGCACGTGGGGCAGATAATCAATCTCAAAATGTACTCGCAGCTGATGAAAAACGTCGCGCGAGCGTACAAAAGCTTCAAGACATGCAATCTCGCAGAAACGCTGCATCAAAAGAGATTGGTGCTGCAATGGGCCAAAAAGACTTCGATAAAGCAGAATTGTTGAAAGCGGAAGTTGCCAAGCTTAAGAGCGATATGCAGTCAGTGGAAGAGGATGCGCGGCTTGCAGATGAAGAGATGACGGTTCTTTTAGCAACAATTCCAAACATTCCACTTGATGATATCCCCCATGGTTTGAGCGAAGATGACAACCGTGAAGAACGTAAAGTTGGTGAGAAACCTGGTTGGAACCATGCGCCAAAAGAACATTTTGAAATTGGTGAAGATCTCGGTTTGATGGATTTTGATGCTGCTTCTGCAATGTCAGGTGCGCGTTTTAATGTCCTAAAAGGTGATTTGGCACGGCTTGAACGTGCGCTTGGCCAGTTCATGTTAGACCTTCACATTACAGAAAATGGCTTAACTGAAGTCAATCCGCCGCTCTTAGTGCGTGATGAAGCTTTGTTTGGAACAGGCCAATTGCCGAAGTTTGCTGAGGATTTGTTCAAAACAACGGATGGTAAATGGCTTATTCCAACCGCTGAAGTATCACTGACGAACTTGGTGCGTGAGCAG
>CAJQOR010000084.1 GCA_905479965.1 uncultured Rhizobiaceae group bacterium
CCTGGCGGCTAATTGCTGACTGGGACAAATGCAATTTATCCGCTGCATGGGTAAATGAACCGGCTTCTGCCGCGGCATGGAATATGCGTAATTTGTCCCAATCTAGCGGCATCTAAAATCTCTCCCAAAACATTGATAGCACCAAGGATTCTATCTTTTCATCTAATAGTAAATGAAGGAAATGTGCAATCTCCCACGTTTTAGGAATCAAGAATAAGGCATATTAAAATGACTAAGACAGAAAGCGCTCAACCTCAAGCGCTGCCATACAACCCATTCCAGCGGCTGTGACAGCCTGACGATAAATATCATCTGTTACATCACCGGCTGCAAACACTCCTTCAACATCAGTCGCGGTCGAATCGGGTGCAGTCCAAAGATATTTGTTTGGCTTTTGCTTCAGCTTTCCTTCAAACAGGCTGACAGCTGGTGCATGGCCGATTGCAATGAAAATACCATCGATATCGATTGTGCTGTCTTCACCCGTTTTACGGTTGTGCAAAATCGCGCCAGTAACAGTTGGAGGAAGCGGAGATTTTGCTGTTTCACCTGTGATTTCTTTAACTTCGCTATCCCAAATGATTTCGACATTTTCTTTTGCAAACAAGCGTTCTTGCAAAATTTTCTCCGACCGCAATTCATCTCTGCGGTGAATAAGCGTCACCTTGGCTGCAAGGTTTGACAAATATAACGCTTCTTCAACAGCTGTATTACCACCACCGACAACCGCGACATTTTTATTGCGGTAGAAGAACCCGTCACATGTTGCACATGCAGATACACCGCCACCCATAAATGTTTGTTCAGTTTCAATACCAAGCCATTTTGCTTGTGCACCTGTTGCGATGATAAGTGCATCAGCGGTGAATGTGACGCCACTATCGGTTTTGGCCGTAAATGGACGTTTTGAAACATCAACATCAGTGACAATATCGGTAATAATTTCAGCACCAACATTTTGCGCTTGTTGTAGCATTTGATCCATCATCCACGGACCTTGCACCGCTTCTGCATAACCTGGGTAGTTTTCCACCTCAGTCGTGATCATCAGTTGGCCACCTTGTTCCAGGCCTGAAATCATCACAGGTTTAAGCATGGCGCGCGCTGCATAAATTGCGGCCGTATAACCAGCAGGGCCAGAGCCAATGATGAGAACGGGTACGTGGCGATCAGACATGAATTTTCCTTTAGTGGCGCTATGTTCAGCAGCAAAATAATTGTGGGATATTTATCGCAGATTTAGGGAGACTGAATAGGGTGTTTCAAGGTTTATGACCAAGTTACTCACAGATCTCACTGTCAATTTACTGTGAACAGCGCATTCATAGTGGATAATTAGAGATTTGAACCTTACGATTGATCGGAATTAGTTTCTCAGACCGTGCGCTGAGACAAATTTGGAAAATTTTGTTATAAAATTTTGATGAATGGCTTCAAACGCTGCCCGCGCTTTTTTCGATTTATCCATGAACTGTGCATCACTCATCTCTATCGTGTTTGCGATCGCTGTTTCTAAGGCTGCGCTATCGACGTAAAAATTGGTTCCAAGATGCCGTGGGCTTTGGTGGCCATGTGGCACAAGCACGCCAATTTCTGCGCTAACATGCTCGTTCATGGGCGGCGCATCTGTTGTTAATACCACAGCGCTGGTGGAAAGCGCTTCGACAATGTGGTGTCCCCATCCTTCTGAGCGCGAAGGACACAAATGAACCCCGCATTCATTTTGCAGCTTTAGCAAGTTTTCATCAGACACATACCCAGAATGAAGATCAACATTTTCTGGAACACGATCAGGGGCGTTTTTTTGCTTTTGAACCAATATAAGGGTGGGCCATTCAGGATGTTTATTCCAAAGCTCCAAGATGGTTTCCGTGCCTTTTAGTGTGCTGCCGCCTGCTAAATGGAAAAACTTGGATTTGTCTTTTTTAAATTGCGTTGCTTGTCGATCCTCAGATGAAAAACCAACATCAATGGTCTGGCATCCAATTGCGTTGAATATTTCCTCGGCATGTTTGGTTTTGGTCAAAGTTGCAGTGAGATTTTTAAGGCGTGGCAGCTGACGTTTTGGGTAACGTTCCTGATTTGGGATGAGATATAGTTCACCCGCTGCGGAAAACCATGCTGGAACCGACCGCTCGAAGAAGATGATCACATCCGCATGCGTTTTTCTGGTCAAACGAGATAGAAAAGAACGATCTTTTGGTGTTGCCTGCAGAACTTGATGGCCATGGTTTTTAAGTTGTTCTGCGATCAATGCGGCGTCGCGGACAAGGCCGTAAGAATTACTTTTTGCTATCAGCAGGAAAGTCTTCTTCATCCCTCTCGCACAGCCTTATAAACGGAGTTGATCGCTGTGGCCTCTTTTTCAAGTGAAAAGTTTTCACTGACATATTCTCGCGCATTTTGCCCTAAAGTGTTGAGCAATTCTGCGTCTGTCATATATGCATTGGCATGAAAGCAAAGTGCGTCAACATCTTCTGGTTCAACAACAATACCGGTCTTGTTATCGACAATAAGCTCTGCGAATGCGCCGACGTCAGCAGCTACGCTTGGTACGTTACACGCGGCTGCTTCTAAAGGCGTGAGACCAAAGCCTTCATTTCGCTGTGGGGCGATATAAAGATCTAAAACTCTGAACCATTTTTCAATGTCATCCACTTCGCCTGCGAATATAATGCGATCTGCTAAACCCGCATCCTGGACGTTTTTCTTTAATTTATCTGCAAATCCGATATGTTCTGCGGTGACACGCCCGGTGATCACAGCGATCCATTCAGGGTGTTGCGGCAACAGTTTGATCATCATATCGACAAAAATATCGGTGCCTTTTTGGTGTCTGACGCGCCCAAAACAACCAGCAATTTTCTGATGCGGGTCTAGACCCAATTCAGAACGTTCTTTTGTTTTGTTATGAGATGGAAAAAAGCGATCTAGATCAACACCATGGTGAATGATTGTGCTGTCTCGTTCAAGAAAATTACCGGCCTTTTGAGAACCGCTGATGACGTGATCCATTTTCGAGATCAACCATTTGGTATATGCGCGATGATGACGTTGTGCGTCCGATGTGAAAATGACTTTAATTTTCATCCGCAGAATGTCACGCATGAAAATACCTGGAAGCATCTCGACATTTCTACGCGCATGCCAAATCCGCATTTTGTCATCACTTGGCTTTTGCCACAGCTTCCACAGTTGATTGAAGCCAATATGGGGTAAAAAATCAGGCAAACCAGGTCCAATGGATGCGATCTTTACACCAAGTTTTTTCTGCTTTGGCACCAAATTTACAATGGTTGAGGTGACGCCAGAAAGACGTTTTTTCAGGTTTGGTGCAAGAACATGAATGTCTTTAAGGTCAACATATGTCTTCATGCCAATACACCAAGCTTCATAGCGGAAACTGCTATTAGCCCCAGGAAATTTCTAGGATTTCATAACCTTTGGCGCCGCCAGGCGCATTAAATTCAATGGAATCGCCGACTGATTTACCGATTAAAGCGCGTGCAATTGGTGATGAAATTGAAATTTTACCCTTTTTTACATCAGCTTCTTGGTCACCAACGATCTGATAGGTTTTTTCTTCATCCGTATCTTCATCAACCATTTTAACGGTCGCGCCAAATTTAACTGTATCTCCGGACATTTTACTCAGGTCGATAACTTCGGCACGCGAAGTTAAGTCTTCAAGTTCCATGATGCGACCTTCATTCATGCTCTGCGCTTCTTTGGCGGCATGATACTCAGCGTTTTCAGACAAGTCACCATGCGCACGTGCTTCAGAAATCGCATCAATGATACGACCTCGCTCAGTTTGTGTGCGAACACGAAGCTCTTCCTGAAGGTCAGTAAAACCTTGTTGGGTCATGGGTACTTTTTCAACCATGGCTCAATCCTTAAAATAATGTCCCAAAAAGGGATTTTGGTTGCGCGTCTAAAAAATAGCCTGCGCTAATTTAAATATCAGATAGTGATTCTTAACCGGAAACAAGGGGGATCGCAAATATGGTTTTGTTTTCCCCGCTCGTTTGATGTTTCTGCGGTTTATTTAAAATAATCCTGCAGTGGTTTGACTTCAAGATTACCGGCATTGAGTGCAATGATAGCATCCGCGGCTGACGCAGCGCCCGCAAGTGTGGTGAAATACGGGATTTTATTGGTCAAAGTTGCCAAGCGCAGGGATTTTGAATGTGAAATCGCTTTTGCACCGGATGTTGTGTTGATGACCAGCTGAACCTGACGGTTACGGATAGCGTCGCGAACATCAGGTCGACCTTCCTGCACTTTGTTCACGCGGGTGATTTTAACGCCTGCGCCTTCAAGGAAGTTTGCAGTTCCCGTTGTCGCCATGATTTCAAAACCGCCATCAGATAGTTTTTTAGCTGTTTGCAAAATGCCAGCTTTATCGTCATCTTTAACCGACACAAATACGCAACCGCTTCTTGGCAAATCAACGCCGGCGCCAAGCTGAGATTTAGCAAAAGATAATGAATAGTCTTTATCCAACCCCATCACTTCACCCGTTGAACGCATTTCTGGTCCAAGTAGCGTATCAACGCCAGGGAAACGTGCGAATGGGAACACAGCTTCTTTAACCGCAATATGGTCAAGCTGTCTTGGATCAGGCTTTTCGCCATAGGCTTTAAACGCTGCATCCAATTTTTCACCCGCCATGACACGCGCTGCAATTTTTGCAATTGGTGCGCCAATTGTTTTGGCAACAAATGGAACCGTACGTGAGGCACGTGGGTTCACTTCAATCACATAGATCACATCATCTTTAATCGCATATTGAACGTTCATCAGACCGCCAACATCAAGCGCTTTTGCAAGTGCTTTTGTTTGCTCTTCCAAGCGATCAAGCATGGCGTCATCGAGTGAGTGCGCTGGCAATGAACAGGCACTATCACCTGAGTGAATGCCTGCTTCTTCAATGTGTTCCATGATACCTGACACATAAACGTCTTCACCATCACAAAGGCAATCTACGTCCACTTCAGTTGCGTTGGTCAAATAGCTATCAAAT
>CAJQOR010000085.1 GCA_905479965.1 uncultured Rhizobiaceae group bacterium
AACTGCAACGACACCAATTTCAGCTAGATATTCAGCACCTGTGATACCGAGCCCCGGCTCAACAGAAACATAGCGTTTGTGGTCCTGATGTTCGCTATCTAAAAGGTTGAGCCAGCCTGAGTGAAATAAGACCGTGTCACCCTTTTTAAGTTCGATATTTTGAGCTTTTGCGACGGCGATAATATCTTCTTTTGTGTAGGCCGTCCCTTCTTTGACAATGTCCTGACCGTAGTGCTTTGTCATATCTAAAACGACACCGCGAGTTACGATTGGCGGTAGTTTTTCAAGGCCTAGTTTTGCCAAGCCATCAGTTTTTGCAACATCTGCACCCTTCAAGCCGTTATAATATTCGTGCTTTATGCCGATATGCCCCAAGCCATCGATTTGGGGGCCAATACCGAGCCAACCCATGAAGATATCATCGTTATAAGTCATGCCGTTTGTGCCAAGACCTTGTGTGGTGATCTGGTTGGGCTGCAGTACCGTTAAGCTCATTGAGCGAGGAGAAAATGCCGGGGTATTTGTGTCCACGACAATACCAAGGTTATAGGTTTTGCCAGTTTTGATGAGCTTTGACGCCTGTAGAACACTTTCAGCAGTGATGTGATTTGCCGAACCGATTTCATCATCAGGTCCCCATTGTGATTTATGCCAGTCTTTTGCAAAAGCGGCACCCGCTAAGCTGCTTACCAATGCAACGGATATCAATAATGTCTTCATACTTAAATCCTCCCTCAGAGCTTTGCGGCTATAAGATCCATCGCCGATGACAACCGCAAAAGCATCGGCGAGTATTCGCGTCAAAGCGAAGCTGAATAAATTTGCTCGACATCCGTTTTGGAAAGTTCACGGGGATTATTGACCAATAGACGTGTTTGCTTCATCGCATCGGTGGCGAGCCGAGGGATGTCACTTTGCGAGATGCCGACATGTTTCAGACCTGACTTCAGGCCCAGATCGACATTTAGCTTTCCAAGTTTTTCGATAAAATCATCGGCAATATCATGCGCTGTTTTTGAAGTATCAATATTGGAAAATACGTGCGGGGCGAGTTGCGAATATTCTTGTGCGCAATCGGGCGCGTTAAAGCGCATGACTTCTTTAAGCACAAGTGCATTCGATAGCCCATGCGGGACGTGAAAAAGACTACCCACTGGATATGCCAAAGCGTGAACCGCAGCCACTGGAGAGTTTGCAAATGCCTGACCTGCGAGCATGGAACCCAATAACATCGCTTCGCGTGCAGAACGGTTGATACCATTTGATACAGCTTCATGAATATTGGCACCTAATAGATCGAGTGCCTGCTTTGCAAGCATCCTTGAGATGGGATTATTATTTATGCTTTTTGAGGTGTAAGCTTCGATTGCATGAACCATGGCATCAACACCGGTTGCTGCTGTAATATGCGAGGGAAGACCCAACGTTAGTTCCGCATCCAGTACAGCAATGTCTGGTAAAATAACAGGTGAAACGACACCTTTCTTTTCCTCTGTGCCCGTCGTTAAAATTGAGACGGCTGTCACCTCTGATCCGGTGCCTGCAGTGGTTGGAATGAGCACCAATGGCAGTCGTTTTCCAACGACCTGATTAACCCCATACATCTCATCTAAAGGCTGATCGCTCTTTGCCAGCAGCGCGATCATTTTAGCGACATCCATTGAGCTTCCCCCGCCAAACCCCACAACGCATGAGCAGTATTCTTGTTTGGCTATTTTAACGGCACCAAGGACTGTCGATGACATCGGGTCAGGTTCGACCTGATCGAAAAGCACCAGATCATAGCCATTTTTCTTAAGGTCGACCATCGCCTCATTTGCAAGACCAAGCTTGATAATTCCCGGGTCTGTGACAAACAGAATTTTCTTATTGTTGGAGGGCAGTGGTAGATCTGACAGCACACTTGCAAGCTTTCCTGCAGTGCCCCAACTTTGCCGGATAGATGGTGTTGTGTTGAAAATGAAGTTTGTCATTTTAAGCCGCCTTTGAATTGTCCATCAAACTAATTTGTCCGCGTTCGATCGCGTACACCTTGTCGACGACTTTTTGAGAATGTGTGTAGTCAGATTCAGACACTAAGACAGTGAGATGCTCAGATCTTAAATCTCCGATTACTTCCATCAATCGAGCAGCGAGCGCAGGTGCTACCCCTTCAAAAGGTTCATCCAACAAAAGCAAATTTGATCCTGCAACGAGTGCTCTTGCCAAGGCAACAAGCTTTTGCTGACCGCCACTTAATGTCAGCGCTTTTCGATCCGCAAATCGCCCGATCTCAGGCATCAATTCATAGACCCATTTCAATCGACTTCGATCGGTATTGCTGGTCGCCCAAAGTGAAACAAGGATGTTTTCTTCTACTGTGAAATGCGGCACAAGACGTCGATCTTCAGGAAGATACCCAATCCCTAGTGCTGCTCGTTCATGCGGCTTTGCTGTGTGCAGTTCATTGTGGTTAAATTCAATGCTGCCTGCATCAAGCGGAAGCCCACCCATGATCGAGCGCATCAAGGTTGTCTTACCCGCACCGTTGCGCCCGATGAGACCACAACTTGTGCCAGTTTCAATTTCTAAACTCACGTTTCTTAAAATCGGAACGCGTTGAATAGACAGGCTGATATTATCAATTGTCAGCATTAGTTTGATACCTCTTTTTCTGACTTATCGGATGCTGTTCGATGGAACTCGCTACCGATTACAAATTCACGAACTCTATCATTGGCCAACACTTCATTAGTTGGTCCATCGGCAAGAATTGTACCTTCGTAGAAAGCAACACAACGCGGGGAAAACTCTTCAACAATTTCCATGTCGTGTTCGATAAATAAAACAGCTGTCTCGGTGGATTTCAGCGCATCAATGAGCGTGCGCATGAAGTCCATTTTTTCATCCGCACTAACACCGCTTGTCGGTTCATCAAGAAACAAGAGTTCAGGCTCTGAGACGGTCGCCATTGCGATATCTACGAGTTTGCGTACACCCTGAGGCAATGTCTGAATTTCTTGATTAGCATATTTATCAATGCTGAATCGCGCGAGAATTTGATGCGCTTCATCTTCAAGCGACTGATCGATAGCATTTTGAAACAGGATGACTCGCTCCTGCTTGGCAATCGTTAAAGCAATGAGCATGTTTTCGATCACCGGCAGTTCTGGAAATAATTGCGGGATCTGAAATGAGCGACAAATACCAAGCCTTGTAATATCGCGAGTTTCTCCACCGGTGATGTTTTTACCCCGGTAAATAATATCACCCGATGTTGGTGTAAGATGGCCGGTCACCATATTGACAAATGTTGTTTTGCCAGCGCCATTGGAACCGATAACACCCATCACTTCGCCAGCGCTAATGGAGATATTTATGTCCTTTGCCGCATACACAGCACCAAACTTCATTTCTAAATTTTGAGTTTCGAGAATTGTCGTCATGTTACTCTCCAGCCGTTTGAGTTGACGCTCGGGCAAGTTTGTTGGAAGTGTTTTTGCGCACAACAAGAGACCAAAGGCCTTTTGGCAAAAAGATGATGGTTAAAAGCATCACTGTGCCCAAGATCATCTGCCAGGTATTGGGAGAAATCTCGACCGCATAGACGCGGACAATCTCCAAGATAAATGTGCCAAGCATTGGTGCAACAATGTTGCCAGTGCCTGAAAGAATAGACACAAATACAAACTGACCTGAGGTTGTCCAATTGGTCATTTCAGGATCCACATGCCCAAGAGGCAATGCCCATAAAACCCCGCCAATTGCCGACACAATTGCGGCGACAACATATGTGATATGCACCGCTCTATGCGCCGAGGTTCCTAGATACTCAACACGCAGTTCGTTCTCGCGAATAGCCTCGTTGATATATCCAATTGGGCTTTTAAGAAAACGGTTGAGCGCTATCGCACATCCAATTGCGATGAGGCATGTGAGGGTATAAAGCGTAAGTCTTGCTGTTTCACCTTCTGGTGCCCAACCAAAATAAGATGGTGTTGGTAAATTAAAGCCATCGGTGCTTCCAAGTTCTTCGATACTGGAAAGAAGTCCAAACAGGATCATCGAAACTGCCAGGGAAAGCATGGCAAAGAAGATTTCGCGATAGCGGCGTAATAAGAAACCTAGAACAAAGGAGACCACCAGTGCTGCGATGATGCCGCCAACAAGCAATATTATGAAATCTGTGATGCCAAAGAATTTGGCTATCATACCCGCAGCATAGCCACCAATACAAAAGTACAGACCTTGTCCAAAAGATACTAAGCCAGCCCGCATCTGGATCATAACGCCAAGCGCGACAAGTCCAGTTCCCATGGAAACGTGAACATAATTGACGATCCATTTTGGCAAAACAAACGCCACACAAATGAGAATTGGAAGGGCTATTAACAGCCCTATTTCAGTACGATCTAAATTTTTGGTCATATTTTTCTGCTTTCTGCCAAGGCAAAGAGGCCATACGGTTTGACAGCCAACACTGCGGCCATAACGAGATAGATTGAGAAGAGTTCAGCGGGCGGGTAGATATGAACCGATGCTGCGCGGGCAAATCCAACGATAATAGCACCGATCATGGCGCCGCCGATTGATCCCATGCCACCGATCACAATCACTGCAAATGACAACACAATAATCTCAGCTCCAATTCCAGGAGAGACTGAAATCTCTGGTGCAGTTATCGCGCCACCAAGCGCACCGAGCACAGCGCCAACGACGAATGTGACAGTGAAAAACAATGTGACATTGATGCCAAGTGCGCTGCTGATTTCGCGATCTTCGATAACAACAAGGAGCAGCTTACCAACGCGAGTTTTGTTCAGCACAACAAACAAAGCTAATCCGACCACCATGGCTGTGCCGATGATGATGAACTTGTAAACCGTGTATGGAATATCAAACACATCGACGGTGCCAAAATAAAAGGCAGGTTGCCAAGCTATATAAGATTCCGTACCCCATATCAGTTTGGTGACATCTTCCAAGATGAGAAAAATCGCATAAGTCACCAACACCATGAGGACTTCATCACGGCCATACATGAATTTGAGTATCCCGCGTTCGACGAGCAATCCAGCAATTCCGCCGGCGATCAATGCAGCTAACGGAATGAGCAAAAATGATAATGCAATGGTCGATCCAGTTGCGGTGTAAAGGCCGATCGCCCAAGCAGATGAATAAGCGCCGAGCGCGTAAAAGCCACCATGGGCGATGTTTAAAATTCTCATGACGCCGTAGATCAGCGTAAGTCCTACAGATGACAGAAAAAGCCATGCGGCAAAGCCAAGCCCATCCACTGCAATCGCAATTGCGGTAAGCATAAATAACTCCGGATATGTTGTTAGTTTCAATTGCCGATCGTTCGGCTTTAGTTCTCAAGCAGGGTTTTCAAGCATCTAACTCACAGCTCGAAAACCCCAACAATAGTCTGGATGGGGTAACTTACCCCATCCATTTGGGAGGCATGTGGCTATTCACATTTGGCGCCTTCAAAACCGCCTTTTATCCATTCAATTGACGTTGTGCCAGCTGGTGGGTTCACACATTCTGCGGGAAAACGAACAACATCAACAAGCATCGCTTTACCAGCGGTTTTGTCGTATTTGTACGTTCCATAGGCAGTATCTTGAATGGCTTGGTGACCATTGGCGAGAGCCATTGTGACCTTGCCGCTTGGACCTTCCCACTCAAGACCACGAAGAGCTCCAATGACAGCATCTTGATCAGCAGATCCAGCTTTATCAGCAGCAGCTTTCACACCAAGCAGAGCTTGCGCCATTTTATATGATGGATAGGTTGGAAGCGTGCCAAAGCGATCAAAATACGCCTGACGAAACCAGTCATTAAGTGCTGATGCTGGGGCTAGATCACCATGTGGACCGCGCGCACCAATCACCGTACCATCAGGCATCTGAGCGCCAAGGCGGTGCATAGCTGTTTCTCCTGTTGTTAGCACAACCGCTGAACGTTCAAACACACCGCGAGCTGACCCCTGGATAATAAACGCTTCCATATCCCCACCCCAGAAACTGGAATGAACAACATCAGGTTTTGTCGTGAGCAATGCTGAAATCTCGGATCCATATTGTCCTGCGTAGATTTTAGGGAACTGCTCTGTTGAAACGGATGCCTGTGTGTTGATCTGCGCAACAGATTCAGAAAAATCGCGCCAGGAATCTTGACCCCAAGCATAATTTTGGTTGATACCTGCAATGTTACTTAGGTTCACACCTTTTTGTTCAAGATAACGCG
>CAJQOR010000086.1 GCA_905479965.1 uncultured Rhizobiaceae group bacterium
ATGCTGGCGAATGCGAGCCGAATACTTTGTCGACCATCTTTTGGCGCACGCAAGACAAAAAGCCAGGGCGAAAACAAGAGCAATAAAATTGCAATCAAACCGGCTGCGCCAGCATCAACAGCAACAGTGAAAAAGCCGTTATGGAAATGGGTTGAGTTAATGTGTTCTTGCGGGCAAATCACGCCACCTTTTGCAATAGCTTCCGGGGAACCTTGCGCTAAAATATCATCACGCTTACCAAAACCATAGCCAAACACCGGGCGCTCTCCTATGAGACACATCGCACGGCTATAAAGTTGCATACGTTGAAAAAACGAACCGTCTTCAGGCGCCTGACCGGCAGATAAGTTTTGCGCCAGCACAGCTAAAGAACCTGCACGATTTTTAATTGTATCCGATGATGCACTTACGCCAACCCCAAAGGCCAATACAACGGCAAAAATGGTAAAAACCCGCCAGCGGTGACGAGAAGCACAGATTGCATAGATCATGACAATCAGCATGTTGACTGCAAACGCAATATACATTCCCCGGGTGAGCGATAATACCAGTCCAATAGAAAGTAGAAATGCGCTTCCAATGGCGATTATTTGATGTTTTCGGTCCGCGCCAAACACACCTAAAAGAGCAATTGGTGCCATGATCCCACACACCATACCAAAGGGAATTTCGTTACCAGCACCGCCAGCCATGCGTTGACCCAGCCAAAACCCCTCATACAAGATCCAAGGTAATAGAAGGTAACCACTATAGCCTGCAAATTTGATAAACATCGAAAAATAATCGACATTTTTAACAAGACGATAGTTGACCAACACAAATCCGAGAGTGATAAAAATATAAGGTTTTGCCCAATGTTCTAAATCACTCCAGACAAAATCAGCGCGTATATATGAACCCCACATCGCCAATAGATAAAGCAATCCGGGAAATACGAGCCACAAATCAGATTTGAGCAGCACGAATTTTCTGTGTTTTAGAAACAAAAAAAGTCCGGAAGTTGCTGCAATAATGATAAGCAGTGACAAAAGCGAACCAACAGCAGAAACTAACGTTGCCATAGCCAGAACAAATAAAATATTTCGGCCATTTAAGGTTGACCACATCCGATTTTGTAAAATATTCGTACGACTAAGTAGATGCATATGATTACCAATTTAGGATTGAATTATGCGTTTCGCTTAAGGAGATACCAATGTCAATGCTAAACACCGTATATTTTGATAGGTATTAACGAACATTGTCCAACCAACCATCACTTCGCAGCGCATGCATTTCAGAACATCTTTTAAGTTGGTATGACAAACATCACCGACAACTGCCATGGCGCATATCACCATCTGACCAAGCTTTAGGTGTTATCGCAGATCCCTATCACATCTGGCTGTCAGAAATTATGTTACAACAAACGACGGTTACAGCCGTTAAACCATATTTCGATAAATTTGTTAAAATGTGGCCAAAGGTTGAAAACCTTGCAGACGCGTCATCGGAAAGCGTCATGCAGGCTTGGGCTGGGCTTGGGTATTATTCGCGCGCACGCAATTTAAAAAAATGTGCTGATCTTGTTACCCGCGACTACAGTGGCCGATTTCCACAAACCGAAGCTGAATTGATTAAACTTCCCGGCATTGGTCCTTATACTGCTGCTGCGATTGCGGCGATCGCATTTAATCAACCAGCTGCGGTGGTTGATGGCAATATTGAGCGCGTTTTCACACGCCTCTTTAGGATTAAAACTCCCCTACCCAAGGCTAAAGTTGAAATTAAAACGCACGTGGCAAACAATCTACCATGCGATCGACCAGGTGATTTTGCCCAAGGTTTGATGGATGTAGGTTCCATGATCTGCACTCCTAAAAAGCCAAATTGTCTTTTATGCCCCCTACAAAATCTCTGCCAAGCATCAGCTTCAGGCGATCAGGAATTTTATCCAGTTAAATTACCAAAGAAAACAAAGCCCAAACGCAAAGGTGCTGCTTTCGTTATCATTGATGAAGATGGTGCAATCTATTTGCAAAAACGACCAGATAGTGGGCTCTTAGCAGATATGAGCGAAGTCCCTACGACCAACTGGAACTCAAATCGCGACGGAGAAACGGGCGTAGATGCAGCGCCTTTATCTCTCGACTGGCGTAAACATAATTCGATCAAGCACGTCTTTACCCATTTTGAACTGACACTTGTTGTATATTCCGCAGAAATATCAACCCAAGACATGGCCAACGCAAAATTAGCAGATGGTTGGTGGTCAGACCGCGAGCAAATTAAAAACGAAGCCCTGCCGAATTTGATGAAAAAAGTCATCACTGCGGCATTACCCGATGCGTTTAAAACCGGCGTAGATGGTTAGTGAAGTAAATAATAGATGAGATTAAATAAGAGATAAGCCATTCCAGATCAGTAATGCGCCCACAAGCGACAAACCAATTCCGCTGACAACGTTAATCTTAAGCTTAGAACCAACCTGCGAATTGAACGTCTTAATCGCTAGCATTGAATACCCCATTATGAACACGGCATCTAAGACGACAAAAACCACACCATAAACCACCGACTGAAAGACGATGTTCAGCTCTTGAGAGATAAAGCCAGGGAACAGAGCGATGAAAAATATGATTGATTTCGGATTTGAAATGCAAACAAGA